>WAJX01000132.1 GCA_015523665.1 Ferroglobus sp. | reverse complement strand
CTCCTATTCCTTCTTTCATTAACCTACTGAGAGATGGCAAAACATTGATTGGTGGGTAGATACCTTTAGCATGAAGCTCTCTACTTAAAACTATCTGACCCTCAGTTATATAGCCAGTTAGATCTGGAATGGGATGTGTTATATCATCTCCAGGCATAGTTAAGATTGGCATCTGGGTTATTGTTCCCTTTCTACCTTTAATCCTCCCAGCTCTTTCATAGATTGTAGCCAAGTCTGTATACATATATCCTGGATAACCTCTCCTTCCTGGAACTTCTTCTCTTGCAGCGCTAATCTCTCTTAAAGCTTCACAATAGTTTGTCATGTCTGTAAGGATAACTAAAACGTGCAAATCGTATTCGTATGCTAAGAATTCTGCAGCGGTTAAAGCCATTCTTGGAGTTAGCAATCTTTCAATAGCTGGGTCGTTTGCTAAATTAAGAAAAACAACAGCTCTTTCTAAAGCTCCTGTTCTTTCAAAATCTTTCATAAAATAGTGAGCCTCTTCATGAGTAATTCCCATAGCAGCGAATACAACAGCAAACTCTTCAGCCTCTCCAAGAACTTTAGCCTGTCTGGCTACTTGTAGAGCTATATCATTATGTGGCAATCCAGATCCACTGAATATTGGCAATTTTTGCCCTCTAACTAATGTATTCATCCCATCTATTGCGGATATACCAGTCTGAATGAACTCCCTTGGATATTCTCTTGCATAAGGGTTTATCGCGGATCCAATTATATCTCTCCTTTCCTCAGGAATTATCTTTGGTCCTCCATCTATTGGTTCTCCAGAACCACTCAGAATTCTCCCCAACATATCATAGCTAACGTTAAGTCTAACTATGTCTCCAGTAAAGCGAACGGTTGATGCGGTATCAATACCTCTTGTGCCCTCAAATACTTGAACAACAACAACATCTGTTGATGTATCTAAAACTTGTCCTCTTTTAGTTGAACCATCTGGCAATGTTATTGTTACAAGCTCTCCGTATCCGACTGGTTCAGTTTTTTCAACGAAAACCAATGGTCCAGAAACTTGAGTTATAGTCTTGTACTCTTTCATCTATTTCACCCCCAACGCTTCTTTCATTTTCTTTATAGCTGATTCTAATCTCTCCTTGTAATTCTCTTCAAATTTAGCTCTTGCAAATTCATCTTTTCCAGGAACGTTTATTATCTCATCAACTAACTTTCCACTTTCTAATGCTTTGAAGAAGATATCATTAACCTCTTTTATAGCTTTTAATAGATCAAATTGCTTTTTGAGATCACAATAAGTATCAACTGGATGATAGGCGTATTGTTGTAAATACACCTCTCTTATAATTCTTGCAATTTCGAGTAACAATCTTTGAGATTCTGGTAAAGCATCACTTCCAACAAGCTGAACTATCTCTTGTAAATTAGCCTCTTCTTGCAACACCTCCATTGCCCAGGTTCTTAGTTCACTCCATTCTGGAGATACATTTTCATTGAGCCATTCTGAGAGAGTGTCTATATAAAGACTATAACTCTGAAGCCAATTTATCGCTGGAAAATGTCTTCTTGCTGCTAATTTTGCATCTAAAGCCCAGAAAACTTTAACTATTCTTAAAGTGTTTTGAGTTACTGGCTCGCTAAAGTCTCCACCTGGTGGAGAGACAGCTCCTATTATCGTGACACTCCCGATGTCACCGTTTAAGGTTCTAACTCTTCCAGCTCTTTCATAAAACTCTGCAAGTCTTGAAGCGAGATAGGCAGGATATCCTTCCTCTCCAGGCATCTCTTCAAGCCTTCCTGAAATCTCTCTCATCGCTTCAGCCCACCTACTTGTTGAATCTGCCATTAAACCTACATCATAACCCATGTCTCTGAAATACTCAGCTATTGTAATTCCGGTATAAACACTCGCTTCTCTTGCTGCAACGGGCATATTGGATGTATTCGCTATAAGTACAGTTCTCTCCATCAACGGCTTTCCAGTTCTGGGATCTTCAAGTTCTGGAAATTCTTCAAGTACTTCAGTCATCTCATTTCCTCTTTCTCCGCATCCGATATAAACAACCACATGTGTATCACTCCACTTAGCAAGTTGATGTTGGGTAACTGTCTTTCCTGAACCAAAAGGCCCAGGAATTGCTGCAGTTCCACCCTTTGCAACTGGGAAAAGAGTATCGAGAATTCTCTGTCCGGTTATCAAGGGAATTTGAGGTGGTAACTTCTCCCTATAAGGACGAGGTTGTCTTACTGGCCATTTATGATAGAGTTTCAATTCTTGTCCATTGTCAAGGATTGCTATCGTATCCTCAACTTTGAACTTACCATCATATATTTCAGTAATCACTCCTTCAACGTTGGGTGGGACTAGTATCTTATGTTCTAAAACCTCAGTTTCTTGGACTAATCCGATTACATCTCCTCCACTAACCTTATCTCCCTTTTTAACCACTGGCTTAAATTCCCATTTGGCATTCCTGTCTAAAGCTGGGGCATCGATTCCTCTGGCAATAAAATCTCCACTTTTATCTTTTAAAACTGGAAGTGGTCTTTGTACTCCATCATAAATTGATTTTAACAAACCTGGTCCGAGCTCAACGCTTAATGGCATTCCAGTGTTTTCTACTTTGTCTTTAGGTTTTATTCCAGAAGTGTCCTCGTAAACTTGAATTAAAACCTTCTCACCGACCAATCCAACTACTTCTCCCATTAAACCTTCTTCCCCTACTCTACAAACATCATACATCCTTGCTTTAAGACCTTCTGCAACTACTAATGGTCCAGAAATTCGATAAATCTTACCAACATTCACTTCCATAAGTCAACACCTATAGCTCTTCTTATTTTTTCTCTAATTTCTTCAGCTCCCCCTTCTCCTCCAACAGCAACAAACGTTGGTTCAACACTTTCATCAACTTCTTTTCTCAAAGCAAAAGGGAGCTTTTTAAGAAAATCATGTCTTATTACAACAACCCCGATATCCTTCTCCCTCATAACATCTTCAACAGCTTTAATAATATCTTCATCAGATTCCACGTCGTAAATATCTCTTATTCCTACAAGTCTGAAACCTATATTAAAATCAGTATCTCCTATAACCGCTATTTTTTTCATACTATCACCAACTGATCTTTTATTGCTTCAACGCTCAAATTCTCTGCTTTTCCTCTTGCAATTATTCTGAGGTTATCAACCTCCATTTTCTTTAACACTATATATGCCAGTACTGGCAATATTGAGAGGGGATAGTGATTCGCTCTTCTTATAACTCTTTCAGCCCATATCTTGTCGAATATCACTTCCATTCGTGAAAGTGGCACTTTGCCAATATCTTCTAATGTTTTATCGTAAAACCAATAGTTCTCAAAGTTCTTTATAATCTCTTCAATTTCAAGAGTTGCAAGTTTTCTCAGCTCTTCTTCACTCAGCTGATAACCGTTCGGAATTATTTTACTTGCTATCTCTTCAGGAGTAGCTTCCTCATTTTTTAATCTGAGGAGAGTTTTGACATTTTTTATATCAATCTCCATTCTTATAAAATCTACGAAGTATCTCATATCTATACTATCACTATGAATTGATGCGAGGTTTAAGTAATAATATTTATCGAGTTCATCTTCAAACTCTGATATCGGACAGGCTTGAGTTAGTTTTTCTAATATGTGGTAGTAAGGTTGATTTTGAAATTCTTTGAGAACTTCATCAACGGTTTCTTTT
>WAJX01000131.1 GCA_015523665.1 Ferroglobus sp. | reverse complement strand
CTTATATCCATAATTTAAGATTAATAATTTTCAGATAAATAATTTTTGTCGGTTAATTTATAATTATATAGTTTTATTATCATATTTACAAATAATATATATAAATAGTTATATAATTATTATATATATAATTTAGTGATCATATTTAATAATTATTTTATTTATTATTTATTATTAATTTTAAAAATAAATATATAACAAAAAACAAATAAATAAGTATTTTGTGATACTGGTAGTATTATTAAGTTTTCATTTTGATTTTATTAGATTTCTATCACAACACCACTTCACATCTATTGTTTTTGACTTTATATGTCGAGATATTTCATTATTTCCCATGGTGTTATATAAAGGCAGTATTGATTCCACTCATCTGTTTTCAAGCTCATAAATGCATCAAACACATGACTCCCGAGGGTTTGCTGAAGCACTTCATCACTATTCAGATGTTCAAGTGCATCCCTAAGTGTTGTAGGTAACTCGCCAACACCGTATTTCTCTTTTTCTTCAGGTGTTAATTCATACATATCAGCCCTTAACGGATCTCCAGGATCTATTTTTTTCTTTATCCCGTCTAAACCTGCAGCCAATATGCATGAGAATGCTAAATATGGATTACAACTGGGATCAACAGCTCTATATTCACATCTCATTGCTTTAGGACTTTTGAAATAGATTGGTACTCTTACGAGAGCGCTTCTATTTCTAGGACTCCAACTTATGTTTATCGGTGCTTCAAAACCTGGTACTAACCTCTTATAACTATTAACAGTTGGACAGCATATAGCTGTTAAAGCTTTAGAATGTTCAAGCAATCCACCTATGAAATACCTGGCCACTTGACTTAAACCGTATTCCTCATCCTTATCAAAGAATGCATTCTCTCCTTTAAACGGTTCCCCTTTCCATAGACTTATGTGGGTGTGCATTCCACTAGCGTTGTCTAAGTAAAGAGGTTTAGGCATAAACGTTGCTATCCATCCATATCTCTTGGCAATATTTCTAGCCACAAATTTATACAAATAAAATGCATCTCCACATGGTATCAGCTCTCTCGGCTTAAAGTCTAATTCTATCTGACCAGCTGTAGCAACTTCATGATGATGATATTCAATTTCAACACCCATCTCTGTTAAGTAATAAGATACTTCATTTCTATATTCAACTGTCGTATCCTCTGGAGGGGCTCTAAAGTATGCCTCTTTTGGCCTTAGAATTAAATTTCCTGGTTTTATCTCCGGTGATTCTGGCATAACTCTTGGAGGTCCCCAAGAATCTCCTTTACCACCGTTAGGTGAAACCCAGAGATCGTATTCCAATTTTGTTGGGTCAATTCTTTCAAAAACAAAATATTCTATCTCTGGCCCAAAAATTGGAGTGAATCCCATATTCTTTGCTTTTTCCAATGCCCTCTTAGCTACATATCCCCTAGGATCTACATCTGAAACTCTACCACCATCTTTCTCACCAAAAGCTTCATAGATATCTCCAAACATTATTGCGCTCTTTTGTATAGGATCCTCTATCCATGGTATAACTCTCAATGTTGTTGGATCAGGCATCCATACCATATCGCTCTCTTCAATACTCTTAAAACCCCTAATCGAAGAGCCATCAAACCCTATTCCCTCAAATCCTCCACCATCTATGAACTCTCTGGCTGGAATGCTAAAAGTTTGCAAAATTCCCCTTATATCTGAAAAAGCACAGAGGACTTGTTTTACTTCATTCTCTTTCAACATCTGTCTTGCCTTCTCAACAGCATCCATATGACAACACCCTTACCTAAATTTTTTAGATTTTTAGATTTTTTAAGAGAACATAGAGTTCAGTATATAATATTTTCTAGTAATCATCAAAACTTCAAAAATTTTTATGACAATATAAATATTGAAAAAAGATCTTTTAAAATCTGAAAGGTTTGTCCCAACCTACAAGTTTAACCCCTGTTATGGCTGAAACGTTTATATCCAAAGCTCTCAAATCTTCTTTTTCCAAATTCTTTACATCAGTCTTTCCAGCTTGCTGAGTTAGTATTTTTAATTCTTCAGTCATGGCTTTGATATAATTATAAACCCTTATTCCAGCTTCCTTAGGATTTAACCTCCTTCTCAACTTCTTATCTTGCGTTGCTATCCCTTTTGGACATCTCCCCAGATGACATTGTCTACAAACAGTACAACCCAAAGCAACTAAAGCTCCAGTACCTATTTGCACAGCATCAGCACCTAAAGCTAAGGCTTTTGCTACATCAGCTCCATTTCTTATCGCACCAGCAGCAACTAAACTTACTTTATCCCTCAAACCTATCTCTCTCAAAGCCTCATCAGCCTGGACTATTGCAGCAATTGTTGGAATCCCTGCATGATTTGCTACGATGTCTGGGGTAGCTCCAGTACCACCTTGCATTCCATCAACAACTATTATGTCTGCCCCAGCCTTTGCAGCTATTTTTACATCATCTGAAACTCTCCCAGCTGAATACTTCACTGCTATTGGAACTCTCCAGTCTGTTATCTCTCTCAACTGCTCTATTTTCATAGCTAAATCTTCTGGGCCAATGATATCCATGTGTCTTGCTGGGGATAAAGCATCAGTACCTGGAGGTATACCTCTTATCATTGCGATCTCCTCTGTAACTTTTTCTCCAAGCAAATGCCCTCCCATTCCAGCTTTTGCTCCCTGTCCTATTTTTATCTCAATTCCATCAGCATCATTTAGATATTTGGCAGAAACTCCGAATCTCCCACTGGCATATTGAGCGATCAAAAGTTTTGCATGTTTCCTTTCCTCGGGATGCATACCACCTTCCCCAGTATTAGTTGCAGTTCCTGCCATGGCTGTACCTATTGCCAAAGCTACCTTAGCTTCTAAGCTCACAGCTCCAAAACTCATAGCTGCAACCATTATCGGTGTTTCAAGAACTAAAGGCTCCTCAGCATATCTATCCCCAAGAACAACTCTAGTCTCACAAGGCTCCCTGTATTTATCTATAGGTGGACGTGAAGTTTGAGCTGGAAGAATTACCAAATCATCGAAATGTGGAACAGGACGAGTTGCTCCAGTCCCCCTAACAATATAACTACCACTCTCAGCCTTCCTCCATATATCATGCACTATATTCCTACTCCATAATCCCCTCTCTTCGAGATCTGATGTTCCAAACACTTGAATCGCAGAAGCTGGACATACATCAACACAATTTCCACAACCAACACAACTTGTTTGTGATTTTACAACAGGCATTTTATCTTCTTCAGCCAAAGCACCAGTCGGACAGTAACGAACACATCTCAAACATTTTATACATCTATCTCTATCTATTGTTATCTCAAATACCATTATCCCTCCTCCGAAACACCATAAACAAATCTCTTTCTTATAGGAACAATCTTCCTAAATTTTCCAGTTGTAGATGGAAAGTTGTACTTTTTAAGAATTTCTTTTAACCATTCCTCATCTTCCTCATCAATCTCGACTATCTTTGCATTTTTTCCAAGACTTGTCACATCCCCCTTAACATATATGGCTCCCTTCACCATCGATTCTCCCGCCATAGTTTTTAGATTGCCTAAAACAACTATTCTGCCACCCATCATAAATAACCCAGTCATAAAATCACTATCTCCTCCTATGATTATCGTTCCATTCTTCATTATCTCCCCAGTTCTGGCTCCTGCATTTTTTCTAACGATAATAGTTCCACCATACATCCCTTGCCCAACTCCATCACCAGCATTACCCTTTATCTCTATAAAACCATCTGTCATGTTGTCTCCAGCAAACCATCCAGCATTCTTTTCAATAATCATCTTCGGCCCGTGAAACATAGTACCAGCAAAAAAACCTAGACTCCCTTTCGCATAAATCTCTACTTTTCCAATTAATCCAGCCCCTATGTAATGCTTTGCTCCCGGATTCTTTAGAATTATTTTATTCTCACCATTTCTTACAGCCTCTTTCAAAGCTCTGTTTATTTCTCTGACAGTCATCTCTTTACAATCTATTTCCATCACAATCACTTCCTAAAAACTCTCCATTCACCTGGAGCCAAGTATTCAGTATTTAATCCAAGTGGTTCCAAAGCAACTTCTTCACTTGAAATAGCGAAAACTTCGTTATCTTCAGCAACCAACGCTGGTCTCAATCCCAGCTTATCTTTTGCGATGCCTATCTCATCCGGTGTTGAAATTATAAATGCAAAAGGCCCATCTAAATCTCTAACCGCACTTTCTAAAGCTTCTTCAAGGCTAAAACCTTCTAAAAGCTTATCAGCTACATAATGCACTATACATTCTGTATCATTGTCTGTTGTGAAATAATGCCCCTTAGCCTCAAGCTTTGCCCTGGTATTCCAGTAATTTGTTATCTGTCCGTTATGAACAACCGCTATGTCTGGATACAAAAAACTCTGGAAGGGATGAGCATGATATCTATCAACTCCACTCTCTGTTGAGAATCTTATATGCCCTATACCATGAGTCCCAGCCTTCTTAGAGATTCCATACGCTTCATCAACATGAGTTATATATCCAACATCCTTAAATATCTCAAACTTACCAGCTGAAAGTACAGAAACGTTATTTAAAGATTGTAAATTCAAAGCCAGTCTTTTTAATTGTGCAAAAGAAAGACCTTTAACTTTCACATCGATAATCGCAAAGTCTGAACCTTCTCTCAGTAAATCTATATTATTTATTTTTCCAAACTTAATTATTTCATCTTCCACTTCTTTGATCATTGAAACCCTATCATCCCTCTCCCCTAAAATTTCCAACTTTAAAGAATATTCATCCTCATCTAAGTCTTGAGATCCGTATATCGCAACTCCAGCTCCATCCTTCCCTCTATGTTGCAATCTTTTCATCATATCGACCAAGATTGATCCTAAATCGTTATTCATTCTTCTAAAGAGAATACCAACTATTCCACACATATCTATCCCCTAAGCTGAGAGAACGATTAGAATATATATTTAAAGCTTGCGAATTATAGACATACAATGATATACGTAGTTATGTTATAATTTTCCTTTTCTTCAAAAATTAATTTCAAAAAATTTAAAATTTAAATTAAAAAGAGAAAATTCGGAAGATCATTCTAAAGACTTTAATTTAAAGTTTAAAGTTTAGAAATAAGTTTTAGAATAGTTGACAAAATGTATAAAAATGAGCCAAGCTAATTAAACTAATTAAAAATAAAGGAGGAAAAAGAATGAAAATTAGAAAAGAGTTAATCGATGCCTTAATAGATATAGCTAAAAATAATCACCCATTTGAGTTTTTTGCTCTTCTAACTGGTAAAAAAGACGTTATTGAAGAATTTCTATATCTACCATTTCAAGGAGGCGAGAGCTTTGCTCTTTTCTCTCCAGATCTACTCCCCATAGGCATGAGAATCTTAGGAACAGTTCATTCTCACCCAAGCAGAAATCCCTATCCGTCACAAGAAGATATAAGAACATTCCAATCATACGGAAAGTTACATATAATAATTCATTATCCATATTGCAATAAATGTTGGAAAGCATTCAATTCCAGAGGTGAGGAAGTGGAAGTTGTAGTATTTTGACACTATTATTAATAATATGGTTATCGATAATATTTTAAAAATAATAAAATAAATGAATAAATTTTAAAAAGATGACAAAAAATAACGTAATTTTTATTTCGTTAAACTGAATTGGTTTTATGGAAAAGATGGTAGAAAAAACAAAGACAGAGATAAAAACAAAAACAACAAAAAAAATGAAAAAGGTGATAGCAACTGGTACGTTTGATATACTCCATCCGGGTCATATAGCATTTCTTGAAGAAGCTAAAAAGCTTGGAGACTATTTGATAGTTATAGTAGCCAGAGACAAGAATGTGAAACATAAACCTAAACCAATAATTCCAGAGGAGCAGAGGTTAAAAGTCGTCTCATCCCTAAAAGTTGTCGATGAAGCAGTTTTAGGTGATGAAACTGACATATTCAAGCCAGTAGAGAAGTTCAAACCTGATATTATCGCTTTAGGTTTTGATCAACATTTCGATGAAGATTGGCTTAAAAATGAATTAAAAAAAAGGGGTTTAAATTGTAAGGTTATAAGGATAAAGACGAAAGTGGATTGTGAGTTATGTAGCTCCGCTAAGATTATTGAAAGGATTTTGAAGATTGCTCAACAGCGTTTAGAACAGATAAAGCAGTTTTGATGTTAATTAGAAAGTCATCAACCGCATTTATCATCGCTCCAATTTTTTTCGTTTTAACTTCAATTATAAGAACTTTAATTTTCTCTCCACTCTTTTCTACCATTTCAAAGCTAGATTTTGCCCATTCTAGATCATCTGGTTTTAACGCCTTAGCTATAATGTCAGCATCACTAATATCCATCTTAATTTTTGCCTTCAGCAACAAAGTCTATCAACCTCTTTTATGAATTCTTCAATATTTTCAGAACTTATGTTCGCCCCAGCTGCAACTCTATGTCCTCCTCCTTTCCCACCAACTTTTTCTGAGGCTTTTCTCATAACCTCTGCGAGGTCTATTCTTTCTGCTATCTTCTCATTCGCTCTAGCAGAAACTTTTACTTTACCATCTTTTTTTATGTTAATAGCAATAAAGGGTTTATCACCAAAGAGATATCTCGAATAAATAGTTGCGATCGTACTTGTCGAAGGAGCATTTTCCATGATAAGATACCTTATACAAAAACCTTCCTTTACATCATCTCTCCTCTTAACCAACTCCTCAGCTATTTGTTTCTGAAAATCTCTCCATATTTTAATAGACTTCTCCAGATATCTATCATCCCTCATACATAATGCGAATCCGATACTTTGAGCGCCTTTTCTACCACATGCATTTACCACTTCACTCATCATAACCGCGTTTTTTATCAACTCTTTAGGTATAATGAATTTCTTACCTATAAAGCTCTCCACAACCCCTTCATAAGCGTTATTCCTCAAAACCCTTAGGGTTATCGCATTTGCTAATTTAATCTCCTCCTCTTTACTGAGATCATCAACATTTTTATCCCCATCTAACCCAACTTTTTTCAAAAAATCTTCAACATCTCTGTCGTTATTAAATCCTAAATATGGCTCAATAGACAGTTTCAGAATTTCAGAAAGCTTTCCCGAAATTATTCTTAACCCATCTGATTGAACAATATACCCCTTCTCGATACCCAATTTTATAATTTCCTCATTCCCACCTGATATCTTTTGTTTATCCCCAATCATGCCAAGTAAGGCGATTGCTGTAAGGTCATAATTCTCTCCGAGACTTTCAGCAACTACAAAAGCCGAACCACTAGCTGAAAGTTCAAAAGATCCATCAAATCCAGCTAAATGAGGATTAACATGCGCGAATTCTTTTTTAGCTTCAATTTTTCCAATTGGAAAATGATGATCTATAACGATCACATCTGTTTCTATCTCCGAGATTACTTCAGGATAGCTACTCCCCATATCTGTAAAAATTGCAAGTCCATCTTCATGCATCACACCTTCATTTAAACCCTTTAGGAATGTAATTTGAAATTGTTTTCCCATTCTTAAAAGGGCTGTTGCGATTATTGCTGAAGATGAGATTCCATCTACATCGTAATGAGTATATATTCTCACAAAATCATGTTTTTCAATAATGTCTTTAGCTTTTTTAGCCTCAACTCTGAGCATATCAAGCATACTCTTTCCACCATCGTATCAACAAGAATTTATATTTATTTATTCTTCTCCTATTGATTTACTCATTTATTATTTTATTATTTATTATTTTATTTAATACTACTATTATTATATTTCCACAAGATCTATACTTGGGAATTGAAATAAGCCTTTCTCTTCAGCCATTCTGTAAAGTTTCTCAATTCCCTTCTTAACATTTTCTGACATTTCCAATGTGTATCTGTTCACATACATCATCGCAAATTTTTTTGTCATTTCAAAATCCATTCCTCTTGAATATATCATAGCATATCTCGTAGCTTCATCTGGATTTTCTAAAGCATATTTCACACTTTCTCTCAAAGCTCTAAGCAATTTCTTTTGCACATCTATATCCAATTTCCTCCTTATAACATTAATACCAAGTGGTAAAGGTAGCTTCGTATTTTCATACCACCACTCCCAAAGATCAAAGACTTTTTTTAGACCATATTTAACATATGTTATCTGTCCTTCATGGATAATTAACCCGGCGTCAACTTTACCAGTTTTTACAGCTCTTAATATCTCATCGAATTTCATTTCAATTGCTTTAAATTTATCTACAGCTAATCTAAGGAGAAGATAACCAGTTGTAAGCTTTCCAGGAACAGCTATAGCTAGATTACTAGTTAAATTGCTCAAATCAACATCCTCTCTAGCCACAACTATCGGACCATAACCATCTCCAACACTAGCTCCAGTAGAGAGAATTCTATATTTATCCACTAAATAAGCATAAGCATGAACTGAAATCGCTGTAACATCAAACTCTGCATTAAAAGCTTTTTTATTTAACATCTCAATGTCCTCAACAACGTGTTCTATTTCGAAATCTAAAGGTATTTTACCACTTACCATCGCATAAAACATAAAAGCATCATCAGCATCTGGTGTATGGGCAATAACAAGCTTCATAGTTAAAGATGAAGATGTATAATGAAAAAATTTTCTAAAGTGCAACCAAAAATTAAAAATACTGAGAAAACTTTAAAAGTTAAATGAGCCCGGATAGCTCAGCCAGGGAGAGCGTGCGGCTGAAGACCGCATTGTCCCCGGTTCAAATCCGGGTCCGGGCATATTTATAAAAAATAGAAGATTTTATATTTGAATTTTAAAATAATAAACAAACATCATATTATTATAATTGCTATTTTTAAAATTTAGTGGCGAAAGATATTTATAATTAAAAAAATTTTACCTATTATGGAAAGGCCTACTGGTGTTACGATTTTAGCAATTTTAGAGATAATAGCTGGGATACTAATGTTTCTTGGAGCAGCAGGGATGATGGTTCTTGCATCCATGGGTAGTGCTGTTCCGATGGCTGGTATAGTTTTTGGTGTATTTGCAGTGATTATGGCACTGGTGCTTGTAATTTTAGGCATCATAGCGTTCATTTTAGCTTATGGGCTATGGAATGGAAAAGGATGGGCTTGGTGGCTTGCAATAATATTTTCCGTGATCAGCATAATAGTCAACATCCTATCTCTCCCTGGAGGAATTATAGGGATAATCATAGCAGTCATAATACTATATTATCTAACGAGACCGCATGTAAAAGAGTTCTTTGGACGCCCTGTTTAACAATTTTATATAACTCTATTTATTTTTTATTTATAAATTAATATTTTTATCATTAAAAATTCATATCCAAAAATTAAAATTTCATATTACATACAATTAAATTATATACTAATTAATTATTTAAATAAATATAATATATTATCATATAATTTATATATGAACTTAATCTACTTTAATATCATAATGAGTTGCACATACCGAATATCGAATTATTGAAATACATATATGGCAAATTTCAATGGATGATTGTTCGTGGTAAAGCTTATAGAGATGATGAAATTTTCTCTTGTCTACATCCCCTAGTTGCCGAATGGTTCAAATTAAAATATTCATCTTTCACATCTCCCCAAAGATACTCTATCGTTGAAGCTTACAACGGTAACAATGTTTTAGTGTCCTCTCCAACTGGAAGTGGGAAAACTTTGGCTGGATTTCTCACCGCTATAAGCTATTTAATTGAGAAGGCTGTAAAGAAAGAATTAAAAGATAGAGTATATGTCATTTACATCTCTCCACTTAAAGCTTTAAACAATGATATAAAAAGGAATTTAGAGGAGCCGTTAAAGGAGATATATGAGCTTGCAGAATCTAAGAAAATAGAACTGCAGAAGATAAGAATAGCAGTAAGAACTGGAGATACCGATGTAAACGAGAGGCAAAAACACGTTAAAAAGCCACCGCATATCCTAATCACAACTCCTGAAAGTCTTGCAATAATTCTATGCTCCCCGAAGTTCTCTAAAGCTCTAACAAATGTTAGATACCTCATAATTGATGAGATACACGCCATGGCAGAGAATAAAAGGGGGAGCCATCTTGCTTTATCTGTAGAGAGACTCGAGAGGATACAAAATGGAAAAATGGTCAGAATAGGGCTTTCAGCAACAATTCATCCATTTGAAGAAGTAGCAAAATTTCTTGTGGGATACGAAAATGGTAAAGAGAAGGATTGTATAATAGCTGATGTAACATTTGACAAAAAAATAGATATAAAAGTGATCTCACCAATAAACGATTTTTTCAGAGCTGAAGCTGAAGAGATAAGTGATAAATTATACTCAAAACTTTCAGAATTAATTTTGAACTCAAGAACAACCCTTATATTCACAAATACAAGAAGTGCAACAGAAAGAGTTGTTTTCCACTTGAAAAAAAGACTTGGAGATAATTTTCCAATTGCCGCTCATCACTCTTCTTTATCTAAAGATGTAAGACTTGATGTTGAGGAGAAGTTAAAGAATGGCGAATTGAGATGTGTCGTTTGCTCAACATCCTTAGAGCTTGGAATAGATATAGGTTATATAGACCAGATAATACTGCTGGGTTCACCCAAAAGCATAAACAGAGCTTTACAGAGAATTGGTAGAAGTGGTCATAAACTGCATGAAACCAGCGTTGGAAGGATAGTTGTAGTTGACCACGATGATTTAGTTGAATGCACAGTATTAGCAAAAGAGGCTTTAGAGAGGAAACTCGACAGAATTCACATCCCAGAAAAGCCGTTAGATGTATTATGTCAGCATATTGTAGGAATGGCTATAGAAAAAAAATGGACAGTTGAAGAAGCTCTAAATCTGATAAGGAGAGCGTATCCATACAGAAATCTAACAAAAGAAGAATTCATATCAGTTTTGAGATATCTCAGTGGTACCTACTCTGATTTGGAAAGAAAGAACGTTTATGGAAAGATATGGTTTGACGAAGAAAGGATGGAGTTTGGTAGAAGAGGCAAGCTTTTAAGACCCATATATTACTTGAATGTTGGTACAATTCCCGACGAGGTTTCCATAGCAGTCATAACTAAAGATGGTAAGATGGTTGGTAAAGTTGAAGAGGAGTTTGCTGAAAGATTGGTTAGTGGGGATATATTTGTTTTAGCTGGTAGAACCTTTAAATTTTTAAAATCCAAGGGAATGAATATAATAGTTGAAGAAG
>WAJX01000130.1 GCA_015523665.1 Ferroglobus sp. | reverse complement strand
GTATATGATATGGTGTGGTATATTATAATAATATAAATAATATAATAATTAAATTATGAAATATGAAGAATAAGAATGCAGTTCTAAAAAATGTTCCAGTTTTAAAGAAGAAAAGATGGGCTGGAAACACTCTTGAAAGGTTCAAAGGGGTAAAAGGAGTTGGCGAGTCATGGGAGGTATCTACACATCCAGCAGGGGTGAGTTATGTTAGGATAGATGATAGAATTGTTCCTCTAACGTATGTTTTAGAGAAATATAAAGGAATCTTTAAGTTTAAAGAATTCCCAATAATGGTGAAAATATTAGATGTTGGAAAAATGTTAAGTGTGCAAGTTCACCCTTCAGACAACCTTGCAAAAGAATTGGGGGAAAGAGATAGGGGTAAAACAGAGGGTTGGATAGCTTTAAGTAGTGGTAAGGTTTACATCGGTTTGAAAGATTATTCTAATATCGAACATCTTACAACTGATTTATCTAATCTGGTATCTATTAATGCTGAACCATTTGATGCATTCCCTCTACCTCCTGGGACTATTCATAGTGCTGAGAGTATAATCTTACTTGAGGTCTCAACTCCGTCAGATATAACTTACAGAATTTATGATCCTTATGGAAGAGAAACTCATATCGAAAAAGCAAAAAGGTGTGTAAGGAAGATAAGGGTTAAAAAAAGTAAAGCATACCTTGAAATGAATGAGTTTTGTGCTAAAATCTTATTTTTAAAAGAGGAAGAGAGCTTTATGGATGATAAAATTAACATTATAGTCTCTATGGGGGAGGTGGAAGTTAAAAGTAAGAATCATGTTAAATTAAACAGATTTGAGAGTTGTTTAGTTATTCCTAGTTGTGATTATATTATTTCTGGGAGAGGGGTTGTGGTAAGAATATGGCCTCTTGGAATTAACAATTAATTTTTTATACTCCAAATTAAATTTCAGGAGCAATGTTTAAGAAGATTTGTGAAATATCAGCTTTTAAAAGAGAGAATAAAACGGTTGATATTGTAAGGAGATTAGGTGTTATAACAGCTGATAAAATCCATTTAAAAAAATATCCTAAAGACAATCCTGTAACAGTTTTCAATCCTGGCTTGGTTTTAGTGGATTCCGAGTTAAAAATTTATGCAAGAATTGTTTTGGGATATTTTACATATGCAAGTGCTGTAGCTGAAATTACGATTCCTATAGAGGAAGTTGAGAACTCTAATACCTTTCCTGGACATTATTCAGCTGAGATAGTTGTTTTTCCTGATAATAGATATGATATATGGGGTGTTGAAGATCCAAGGGTGTATAGACTTGATGATAGAATTTTAATGACTTATTGTGGAAGGACTGTTAGCTATTTTGATCCTAGAAAAAGAGTTGAAAGAACACTGCCAATAACTGCTTATAAAGAAAATAGAAAATGGAAAAAAGTTTATGTATTTAGGATGCCGAAAGAGACGAGAAATTTTGTGGTTAGTGATAAAGATGCATTTCTTGTAAAAACCAAGAATGGTTTAAAGCTTTTTCACAGACCTCATTTAAAAGATGAAAACTTCTATTTAACTATAAGTGACGTAGATATAAATGGAGAATTGGGTTATGATGGCTTAAAAGAAGTTACAATTAGAAATACAGTACTTGCTTACGAACCTGCAGAGTTTGAAGACAGAATCGGCTGGGGAGCATCACCCATTAAGATAGAAAAAGAATATCTATTTTTAATTCACGCTGTGGATAAAGAGCTTAAATTTTATAGAGTATTTGCATTACTTATGAATGAGGATCTTGAAGTGGTTTCAGTTTCACCTTATTATATAATGGAACCGAGAGAGATTTACGAAGTTTATGGAGATCGTCCTTATACCATATTTCCATGTGGGGCTGAGTTAATAGATGATAGAATAATTGTATCCTATGGTGCTGCAGATTCAGCTGTTGGGTTAGGAGAGATAAAGGTCGATGAAATTATGGCAATTCTTGATAAAAACAGATGCTAATTTGGTTTTATGGATGTATTTTTTGCTAAGCAGTGTTATTG
>WAJX01000129.1 GCA_015523665.1 Ferroglobus sp. | reverse complement strand
TTTTTGTTCCGTATTTGATAAAAGTGCCCGAGCATCTCTATCTGTCGTATCAAAGGTGGACATTCTTTATAGGGTTCACGACTGTGGCATACTTTTTCATCTTGAGTATATATTTCCTAAAAATACAAGAGGAAGGCAGAGAAAGCAAAAAACACTATTTTTTGGCAATAATTTTTGCTCTAATTGCAATATTTGGCTTCCCAGCCTTAATCATCTTGTATGAGAAGATTGAGAATGTTTTATTAAACGACATACAGTTTATGGCGATGGGTGGAGTGATTTTGCTCTCACTCCTGCCAATAGCTGTAGTTTCAACTTACGCAAGCTTTGAATTGAAAAAGTGAATTTATGAAGACTAGAAATCTAATTCACTTGTCTTTAATTTTTCATGCCATCGCTTTTATCATTACCCTACATACCACTAAAGAAAATCTAAAAAGAATTTCAAGACTGTGTGGATACCAAAGAAGATTCGTACACATTCTAGAGGTACTCTGCCCATAATCCTGATATAGCTTTAAGAAGTTTTTGTCCCTTCATTAACGACAGCAAAGATTCTGATTTTCGATGATGTCTAGACTACCAGCTTTTAATTAAAATTTCTCCTAAATTGCGGGTGTCTGATTAAGCAGAACTCAGAGAATGTGAGAAAAGCATCAGATGTCAAATCTAGCCATTATTCTGAGATCATTTCAGTGATTGCCGATAAATCCTTCGAATTACACATTAGCCTCATTGAATAAGCATGGAAAAATTTCAATCTTCTTCAAAATCCTCTGGATGTTTTGCCTTATGACATTCGTTGCACGTATCCTCTACAGCCCTTGCTTCATGGATATAATGACATCTATTACACGCTATCTTTTCCTCACTGTGCTCCGAATGCAGCTTAGAATTCACCTTGTGGCAGAATAAACATTGAAAAAAGATGTTCACATCTGAACGCTTTTTTATCTCTTCTGGAGATGGATTTTTGTAGATGTAAACAATGATGTCTTTTATCACTCTCGAGTTCATCTGATGGCATGTATGGCAGTTGAACTTGCCGTGTTCTGATTTTTCAATTGATGCTTTGAATGACTTCATGCTGTGACACACAACACAAAGCTCGTTTGATATCGGTGAAGTGGTAAGAAAGAGCATGAATACAGCTGCAAACAAGAAAACAAGGAGAAATAAAGCTATCCTCCCCTTTTTCATCGCGCTACCAGTACGAGATCAAAATTATATTAAATTTTTCCCTCAGTTTTTCATTTTCTTTTCGCAAAAATTTTTCCACTCCAACAAATTCTACGCAAAGTTGATAAGGAAGTATAAAAAGAAAATAAACAATCAAACAGAAGGAAATAATTGTCACAAAATCCAAGAAAAATTTTGGAGTTGATCCCTAGAAATCCTAGAAAATTGTTTTTATTTAGTAATTCTGAGGATAAAAACTGCAAAAGACGCACGAAAGACAATCAAGGATTGGGTTTGATAATTAAAATATAAATCGCAAATGAATATAAAATTATATTTTGATTGTTAACAGAAAAAATATCTATAAAAAGCTTATTTAAAAATTGTTTGAAGGCTTGTTGTGGTAAAGAGCTTGGGACAACAATTGCTGAAGTTTTTAGTATTTATTTAATATTCATTTTTTATAATTTATTGATTTTAAAATAATCAGGTTAATCTGAATTTTCAGAAAAATTTAAATTGACAGAATACTCATATTAATTATGAATGAATGCTGTGGAGTTGAAGCTATTGTGAGCATAGATGAGAGGGGTCAGATGGTTTTGCCCAAAAGTGTAAGAGAGAAGGCTGGGATAAAGGCTGGAGATAAATTTGCAGTTATAACATGGGAAAAAGACAGAGAGATATGCTGTATTCTCTTAATAAAAACAGATAAACTCGCTGAATTGATAAAAGGGCTTCTTTCTCCACTGATGATAAGCTTAGGTGTTAAAAATGAGGAGTAAAAGCTCTTCAAAATTCTCTCTTGAAAAGCTAATTGAAAGCGAGGGCATAGGAATTGAGATACTCCATCCAGGTGGATTAGAGATAACAAAAGAACTTGCAGAACTTTGCAGAATAAATGAAAATAGCTATGTTCTTGATGTTGCATCAGGTACTGGGGAGACGGCATGTTTTCTTGCCGAAACATTTGGGTGCAGGGTTGTTGGAGTAGATTATTCAGCATACATGGTCAAAAGAGCTAGGGAAAAAGCCAATGCAAAAGGGCTGGATGTAGAATTTAAGGTTGCTGATGCTCACAATCTTCCTTTTCCAGCCAATTCATTTGATGCAGTAATTTCTGAATGCACCACATGCCTTTTGGATAAAGAAAGAGCAATAAGAGAAATGGTCAGGGTAGCAAAAGCAGGAGGATACGTAGGAATACATGATGTTTGCTGGAAAGGTGATGTTCCTGAAGAGATGAAAATAAGGTTGGCTGAAATTGAAGGGGAAAAGCCAGAAACCCTTGAAGGATGGAAGATTCTGTTTGAAAACGCAGGCTTAGCTGATGTTATTGCTATAGATAGATCAAGCCTAATTCATGAATGGATTGAAGAGCTTAAAAAACAGATAGGCATCCTAGGACAGGTTAAAATTTTTCTCAAGGCAATCTCAAAATGGGGGTTTGAAAGCTATAGAATTATACGTGAGGTTGAAAAGATCTATCAAAGCCCTTATATCGGATATGGGATTATTGTTGGCAGAAAATGCTAAGAATAAGTAGAATTGATTTTGATTGTAATTTAACTGGTTAATTAATTTTTTTAAAAATTTAAAGAGTAGTAAATCAATTAATGTAATGAAATAAATTAGCATAGCAAAATGATGTTAGTATAAACAATTTATTTGTTTTAATTATATATAGGATATTTAAATTAGGATATTTAAATTGAATAACTTAAAATAACTAAAGTATATAAACTTAGAAAGAAAAGTAAAGTAAATGGTAAAAACAAAAATAGATAATAATAAAAATAAAATAATAAATTAAAATAAAGCCGGGGTTGCAGAGAGGCACTGCGCCGGCCTTGAGAGCCGGTGCCCGAAAGGGCGCGTGGGTTCAAGTCCCACCCCCGGCGTTCATTTTCGAAGTAATAAGTCCCTAAAACTGATAACGGATCCCAACAGAGTCTGTGTTATCATCATTTATTCCTTTTTCTTTGTTAAAATTGTCACTTCTCGCTCTTGAGTTACAAATTGAGATTACTACTACCATTGATAATTTAAGAGTTCTTTTTTACTTAAAATTTTTATTTAATTTATTTTTTACATTTTATTATGATATCATTTTAAGAGTTTTACAAAAAATTTAAGTATTATTAGATCTATCAACTATTGTGATAACTCAGTTTGTATTTGTCGGTCACCATAAAGAAAGACTTATAGAATCTATAAGAGCATTGAGAGAGCTACCTACCGACAAAATTATACTCTTCGTTGGAGAGGATGAATTACCAGGAGAAGAAAAGGTTAGAAAGTTAGCTAAAGAGCTCAAAAAAGAGCTTGAGGTTGTATGGGATGTCGAGATTAAAAAAATAGATAAAAAGAATGTCATTAGATCAGCACTTCAGCTGATAGAGAAGATAAACAAAGAAAGACAGGATAAAAGAGACGTTGTCATCAATGCATCGGGCTCTCTGCGAACACTTGCTATAGCGGGCTACATTGCTGCATGCGTTACAAATTCAAGAATTTTCACTTCTGTCCCAAAGTATAATGAGAATGAAGAGGAAATTGGGATTGAAGAGGTTATTGAGATTCCGACACTACCTATCGATATTCCTGCTAAGGAACAAACTCAAATTTTAGTTGCAATAGATGGTGGGGTAAATGCTCTTGATGAACTAATAGAGAGGATTAATCTGAACATAGCCAAAAACAGCGATGAATTTTTCAAAGAAAGAAGCAGGATCAGCCACCATATAGCCAAGCTTGAAAGAATAGGAGCGGTGAAAAAGAGAAAAGTTGGAAGGAATGTCAGGATTGAGCTAACCCCTCTTGGACGATTTTTGGTGAGTGGCGTTGACAAAGGAGGAAAGATAAATGAATCTAAAAAAGCTCTTATGGGATCAGATTAACAAAATCTACAATTTAAACAAATCTTACAAATTTTTGATCATAGATTTTCCAGCGATATCAAGAGCTTTTACCCATTGTTTTTTGACTTGAGGAGGTGGAAGAATGAAAATAACTGTCTACGATGGCGCAACAACAATTGGCGGGAACAAGATCTACGTTGAAGAAAACGGAAAAGGTGTGTTTCTTGACTTCGGCATGAACTTTGCGAAATACGGTAAATACTTTGCTGAATTTCTGAACGAGAGGAGTGTGAGAGGAATTCACGATCTCTTTTACCTCAACCTGATACCCAGACTCAACATTTACCGTCAGGATTTGATACCTTCAGATGTCAGTATGTCTGACTGCCCAAAACTCAATGTGGAGGCTGTCCTGTTGAGCCATGCCCACGTTGATCATTCCAGAAATATTGCTCTGCTCGATGAAAGCATACCGGTCATGGCTTCTCCAATGAGCATGACAATACTGAAGGCCATGAGAGACGTTTCATCTTCAGGAATAGGCTCTGAGGTTGCGT
>WAJX01000128.1 GCA_015523665.1 Ferroglobus sp. | reverse complement strand
TCTCTTTACAGAGTATCTTCAAAGCTTCTTCAGCTCCTTCTTTTGCAATCCTTCCCTGTGAGATCAACTCAAGAACACACCTAAAATCGTTTTCAGTTAGGTTTTCCACATTCAATCCATCTTTTTTTAACTGGGAAGGTAAAATGTGGAGAAGCTTAGCAACAGTAGTAGCTCCGATCTTCTTTGCATACTCTTCAAAAAGATTTACAAACTCAGATTCAGCCATAACATATGCAAGGTCTTTGGATAGCCCATATTCTCTCTCAAATCTCTTCGCTTTATCTTCAATAAGTTCAGGTATCTCATATGAAAAGTTCTCATCTATCATAACAGCCGGAACGTCGGTCTCTGGATACATCCTCGCTGAACCTGGTAAGGGGCGTAAATAAGATGTGGTGGCATCATCATTTGCCTTTCTCGTCTCCTCTGGGACACCGATTAAACAGTAATTTGCTCTTTCAATAATCCTCTTTAAGGCTTGATCAACCCTTTTTTCATCTCCACCAGCTATTATAACAGCATCATCCTCTTTAGCCTCTACTACCTCTTTCAGTTTTAAAACCTCCTCTTTGCTTATTCCATAAGCTGGCAACTCATCAGTATGAAATATTCCGCCAAGACCAAAAACCTTAGCTATATCAGCAAATTCAGTTCCAAGCCTTCTTCCTGGCTGTATTTCTCTTCCAACAATTCCTGAAAATCCTTCTAACTTTATAGCCTTTATTTTCTTAGCTTTCTTTAAGATCTTTGATTTTGTATTTTTGAAGACATCTGTGACATCCCATATATTATCGATTACTCTAGCATTCCTCTTCTTTAGCTCATCTCTTATCTCTAGAAGTTTTAACTGTCTTATCACTTCATATTCAACTACTTTATCTAACAAATCCAACTCCTGAACACCTTTTATCTCTACTCTAGCTCCCCCCTCTATTGAGATATTGATATCCTGTCTTATAGTTCCTATACCTCTTTTAACTTTTCCTGTACTTCTTAAGATCATTCCGAGCTTTTTAGCTACTTTTTTTGCCATCTCTGGTGATTTTATATCAGGTTTAGTCCCTATTTCGATGAGAGGTATGCCGAGTCTGTCTAAGGAATAGATAACCTCTCCAACTCTTTCTTCAATCTTTCTACAAGCCTCCTCTTCAAGACATAAAGTGGCTATTCCAATCTTTTCTCCATCAACTTCGATAAAACCATCTAAAGCTATTAAAGCTGTTCTCTGGAATCCAGTTGTATTACTTCCATCGATTACGATCTTCCTCATCGTATGTACTTCATCAACCAACTTCATGTTCAGCATCTTTGCGATTGTAACAGCAATCTTTAAAGCTTCTCTGTTTATCTCACTCGGAGGCTCTTCATCAGCCTCTACAAGACATGTGGTATCATAGAATTTGTATATGAATCTCTTACTTCTTTCAACCTCTTCTTTTGCAGCTCTATCCTCTTCTCCTATTTCACTCCTCTTTAAACGAAGATATCTGTAGAATTGAAAATTAGATTCATCAACATCTCTCAACACTGTTGGGCATTTACAGAAGAGTTTATGATTTGTATCTAGCTGTTGGTGAATTTCTATGCCAACTTTTAGGAGCGTATTCATTAGTTATCACTATACAGAGAGGAATAAAAATTTTGGGATTATTAGAATAAATATTTTCTAAGCTCTACTATTTCATCTCACTTATCCTGTGATTTTGAACTCTCTCTATATAACTCTATAATTTTAGTTAGCTTAGATCGGCAATTTTTAGCAGTCTCTTAATCGTTATGTGATTATTGATTTTGTAATTCAAAATTTATTTAATAGTTTATTTATTAATATATTTGATTATCATTTTTATTATATTTTATTTATTTTTATTGTAATTTGTTATCTCATTATCTCATAATCCCCCTAAAGATCTGGTTTACAATTATTGATAGAACATCTCTAAAAGAATAGTTAAGAGTTCTCTTTTTCTCTATAGATGCGACTTTTAAAAGGTATAATAAGAATTTGAATATTTTTCCCTCTTGGATTGCCTCTATAAACTTATGCTCTATCTCTATCCATTTGAATTCTTTGAGGATTCTCATCTCATAATCTTCTAAGTTGCTGTTGATTAAACAATCTCGAAGTATTTTTGCCGAAAATAATGAAGGCGTATTACCCTCTCCAAATCCACTGATACAACCTATCGCTTCACCAATTCCAATCACATTTCCGTTCATAAAGGGTAGACATTTAGATGGTGGAAGAAATCTTATATAAGCCCTACAAGAACACTCAAAACCCTTCTCTTCAAATCCGTAAATTTTCCTCAGATACTCAACTAAAAGCTTTGCTCTCTCTAAAGTTACATCTCCAGCACCTATGTGCCATTTACCATCTCCTAATGGAAAAGCCCATGCGTATCCAGTTTTTGAGCCAAAAGCGTATATATTTTCGTCAACCTCATGTCTCTCAATCGTTTGGATTGCTGAATAAATCTTATCATTTTTAATTCTGGGCAAATACGCTCGTTTAAATCCAGTGGCATCAACTTCCAATTTTGATTCGATTTTTTTAAACTCCAGCTCTTTCCATAGCTCAGAGAGCAATCTCGCTCTGTCAAAAGTTACTATATTTCTGTTTTTAATTTTTAGACTATCTGTAATGACATATCTGGGTTTTGATAGTATGTATTCGTCAAAGTTTATGCTAATCCCTTTATAAAGCTTCTTCGCCTCTTTATAAGTTATTCCCCAGCCACATCTACAGTCTGGATAGGCTCTTACATCATCTATTCCAACATCAAATTCATCTCTCAATAAAAAGTAGAGATAACTACCAGATATACCAGCTCCATGAATTTGGATCTTCATTAAAATTAAGTCCTTTAATTATTTTTAAATATCTTTGTTAATTGTTAATTTTTATGATAATATTATTATTTTTATTTGTTTATCTAGTTTTGATTTCACATTTTAATGACTTTATTTCTTAAATTTTTGTTTGATTATATTAATAAAATCTAATTTATTAAAAATATTACATTTATTTATTTTTATTATTTATTGAATCTATTGATGGATGATAAAGTGAATATGAATAAAATAAAATAATAAAATAAAAAATTAAATTATTAGCTG
>WAJX01000127.1 GCA_015523665.1 Ferroglobus sp. | reverse complement strand
GATTTGCCAGCATTAATGAGGGAGTTTATAAAATTACTTAAACATTAACACTAATTTATTTTTAAATTTTTATTGTTATTAGAATTTGTTTTGATCATTTTAATTATTACTTGATTTTAATTTATTATAATTATAAAACATATTAATGAAACAAAGCAAACTAGTTATATGATTTATTATATAAAAGATAAATATATAATTGAATATAGATCTATAAAATTTTTATTGTAAAAATTGCAGACTATTAACATAAAATAAAAATAATAAAAAAATAATAAAAATAATTTCCAAATGGGATTAGATAAATAATAAATTGCAATTCTCAGCTTCAGAAAGAAAACTAGCCAAACCCATGGTAGCATCTACTTCCGCAATTAACTCAGCTCTAGTTATGTTAAGAAGTGCCATCGAAGCTGGACATACATATATCTTCCCACCTAATTTTTTATAATCTCTAATTAATTCCCTAATTGAATGGATGCTCTTTTCTGAAAGAAATTTCTTAAATCTCTCTTTATAATATTCATCTCCTTCAATAAATTCAATAACATCTTCTTTTTCCTTAACCAGATATTTTAAAGATGAATGTGTAAAAAATGATTTAGTATCTTTTCCCATAATAAGATTAGTTAAAGCAATAGACAATCCATGATTCACTCTATCATATGCTCCACTATGAAAGATTATGGCTAATCCCTTGCTCATAATAATCAAGAACTTTCTTTTTTCCTTATTCTCTCAGCCCAATCCAATAGAGGTACTCTCTCCTCTTTAATCCTCTGAAATTTTTCATTCAACTCTTTAATCTCCTCCTCATCAAGTCTCTCAGTCAATATAGCTAAACCATCACAGTTTGAAACGTGTACCAATAACGCTCTTGTTTTATTTGCCGCTTTTTTTGCATCTTCATCACTTATCTGTCCTCTTTTAATCAATTCCGCCAATTCTCTCGCTGCAGATATTGCTCCATCATGTTCTTTAAGTAGAGTATCCACATACTCGCCCAAGAATCTTCTGAGAGTTGGATATAATGCCTCTTCTTCAAACCTGAAATGCGGTCCTAACAAGTTATTTAATTTTTCAAGTATCTTTCCAGCCTTTTCTACATTTTTTAACTCCAACGCATCAGCAAGCTCCAGTAACCCATCTCTAACCTCCCTATGATCTTCTCTAAAGACTTTTATAGCATCAAATTCATACATCCTTATCACCATATTAACACTGTTAACTATAGTATATACGTAGTTTCCCTCAAATTTTCGGTTTTAATAATCTACAGATCAATAATTTAACTCAATTAAATTTAATTTTATTTATTTAATTTAAATTTTTTAAATTTTTATTATTTCATATCACTCACTCTCTAAAACCATATTTAAAATTTTAATAAAAAATATATAATATATAATAAAAACATCTTATTAATCATCACAACTGAATGTTTACAACATCTCTCCACTTAATTACAGGAGAGGTTTCTTTAGTTCTTTTAATTTACTTTCAAGCTGAATTGTAGCTTTTTCACCATATTTCTCTATTATTTCGACTAAAGCACTACCTACAACCACTCCATCTGCCCCAGCCTCAATGAGCTCCATAACATGTTCACCCTTCGAGACTCCAAATCCAACAGCTACTGGATTTTTACACACACCTTTTGCTCTTTTTATCAATGAAATTGCCGTTTCTGAAATCTTATCTCTTGCCCCAGTCGTACCATATAAAGAGACGAGGTAAACAAAAGCTGAACTTGCTGAATCTATAAGTTTAAGTCTCTTTTCATCAGTATTCGGTGCAGCAAGAAATACTGTTCCCATTTCAAATTTTTCACAAATTTTTAAATAATCCTTAGCCTCATCAATGGGGAGATCAACAATTATAAGTGCATCCACTCCAGAACTTTTTGCATCTTCAACAAATCTCTCAACACCTTTCCTATAAATTGGATTATAGTAACTCATTAATACAACAGGAATCTTACTATAATCTCTAAAATTCTCAACAACTTTAAAGACGTCTTTAATTTTTGTCCCTGACTTTAATGCTCTATAATTTGCTTTTTGTATTACCTTCCCATCAGCCATCGGATCACTGAATGGTATTCCAAGCTCTATAACATCCGCATACTTACTTAAAGTTAACATGAAGTTGAGAGTTGAGTCTATATTAGGATCTCCAGCAGTTATAAATGTTATCAGAGACCTTTCTAATACTATCACTTCAAAGCCTCCATAACTATTTGTAAATCCTTATCCCCTCTACCAGATAAATTTACTACTATAATCTGATCTCTTTCCATTTCATTAGCAATTTTAATCGCATAGGCAATTGCATGAGCTGATTCAAGAGCAGGTAAAATTCCTTCAGATTTAGATAACTCCACAAACGCTTTTAACGCTTCGTCATCCGTTACAGCTACATATTCAGCTTTTTTTGTATCCTTAAGATATGCATGTTCTGGGCCTACACCAGGATAATCTAAACCAGCAGCAATGCTGTGTGTGGATAAAATTTGTCCTTCCTCATTTTGTAAAAAGTAAGAGAGCATTCCATGCAAAACACCTTTTTCTCCAGCATTTAGAGAAGCTGAATGTTTTCCACTTTCAATTCCTTTTCCAGCAGCTTCAACTCCAATTAGTCTAACATCCTCCTCTATAAACGGATGAAATATTCCTATCGCATTACTTCCACCACCAACACAGGCTATTATACAATCTGGTAAGTCTCCCTCCATCTCAACTATTTGCTCCTTAACCTCTCTCCCTATAACGGATTGAAAATCTCTCACGATCGTTGGATAAGGATGTGGACCAACACATGAGCCTATCAAATAGTGTGTGTATTCAAAGCTCGACACCCAATCCCTTAGAGCTTCATTTATTGCATCTTTAAGAGTTTTACTTCCACTATCTACAGCAATAACATCTGCTCCAAGAAGTTTCATTCTAAAAACGTTCATCTTTTGCCTTTCAACATCCTCACTTCCCATGTATATATCTGTTTTCATTCCAAAAAGTGCCCCAGCAATTGCCGTTGCAACTCCATGCTGTCCTGCTCCTGTTTCAGCAATTAACCTGCTTTTTCCCATATATTTTGCTAATAAAGCTTGTCCAATTGTGTTGTTTATTTTATGTGCTCCCCCATGTAGTAAGTCTTCTCTTTTTAAGTAAATCTTAGCCCCACCAATCTTCTTACTTAAATTCTCTGCAAAGTAAAGTGGTGTTGGTCTGCCTGCATATTTTTCCAGATAATAATTGAGCTTTTCTATAAAACTCTCATCATCCTTTATCTCATTATATGCGTTTTCCAACTCTTCGAGAGGGGGTATTAAAAGTTCTGGAACATATCTCCCACCAAATTCACCGAATTTCATTAAATCACCACACAACCATCTTAACAGCTTTAACAAACTCTCTCACTTTTCTTTCATCTTTCTTTCCTTCAGTCTCAACCCCAGATATAACATCAACAGCAAATGGATTCACAATCTCTATCGCTTTTCTGACATTTTTACTATTTAAACCACCAGCGAGTATAAGTGGAACGTTTATCACCTCTTTAACTTTTCTTGCAATTTCCCAGTTAAAAGTTTTTCCCGTTCCTGCAGGCATCTCTGTTTTAGAATCAAGAAGGATTGCATCAACTCCAGCTCTTTCATACAATAAAGCAACTTCAACCGGACTTTTTTCATAAGCTTTTCCACTTTTAACATCTATCTGTATAGCCTTTATGACTTTTGTACTAACATTCTCTTTTATATATCTCACATCCTCCAAACTTTCTTGCCCATGTAACTGCAATCCATCAGGTTTCGTGGTTTCAGCGATTTCTACAATTTTCTCAACCTCGCCAGATGTTACTACAACTGTATAAATAAACGGAGGAGTTTTGGAAATTAACTCTTTAGCTTTTTCCCTCGAAATGTTCCATGGAACATCGATAGGGTATTCTGTAACAAAACCAACTGCATCTGCATATCTAACTGCAATTCTTAACTCCTCATAATCTCTAATTCCGCAAATCTTTACCCTTGTCATATTTATTGTCATATCTTATACCCCTATGTTGTGAATGTACCTTATATGTCATAATAATATTTTTTTATTATTTTTATTATTTTATTTTTAGTATCAAATTATTCTTTAATTATCCTTAGATTATTTTTATTTTTACAATAAAAATATATTTTAAATATAATTAATAATTTTTAATTATTTATTTTATATTCCATATTTGTTTGATTCTCTTATAAACTCCTCCAACTTCTCCATAGCCCTCCCTTCATCAATTATGTTTTCTGCTAATTCAACTCCATCCTCCAATGATGATGCACATCCTCCAACGTAAAGAGAGGCAGAAGCGTTTAGAATAACAGCATTCCTTTTAGCACCTCTCTCACCACTGAAAATCCTTCTTATAACCTCGGCATTATATTCAGGAGTGCCTCCAGCTATATCATCTATTGAACATCTTTCAATTCCGAAATCCTCTGGAGATATCTCGTATTTTTCAATCCTCCCATTTTTAACTTCAGCTACAATCGTTTTCCCTATAGGAGATATTTCATCAAGACCATCAACTCCATGAACAACTAATACATGCTCATATTTTAGTGAAGCTACTATTTCAGCAACTATATCTACCAAATCTTGTCTATAAACTCCAAGTATATGTCTCCTAGCATCAGCTGGGTTTATAAGTGGACCTATTATTGTATAAAATATCGTTTTTATCCCTAACTCACTTTCTGGCTTTAACACTTTTCCCATTACTGGATGGAATAGGGGAGCATATAAGAAAGCAATACCCACTCTTTCAATAAGTTCTTCTGCCTGCTTTGGTGTGAGGTTTATATTTACTCCAAGAGCTTCAAGCACGTCAGCTGAACCTGATAGAGATGAAATTGATCTACTTCCGTGTTTTGCAACCGCAACTTCAGTGGCTGACATTATAGCATTAGCTGTTGAGATGTTAAAGGTTGTAAGTCCACCACCAGTCCCACAGGTATCTATAAGCTTATCCACTCTCGGTTTTATCATATTACAAACATCTTTCATTCCCTTTACGATACCCGCTATCTCGTCTATACTAGGCCCCTTTGATGTTAGTCCCATAAGAAACGCCCCTATTTGAGCATCAGTTAATTTATCATCTCTCAAAGCCAAAACAAAATCATAAGTCTCTTTCTCGCTCAAATCACGTCCCTCAACAAGTTTTCTCAAAATATCTTTTATTTCCATTAAACCACCCCCACAAAAGATTTAACAATCTCTTCAATATTTTCAGCCATCATAAAGGCTGTTCCAACCAAAACCGCATCTACACAATTCATAGCTCTTTTTAAATCTTCGACATTTCTAATACCGCTCTCACTGATCTTTATAACGCCTTTTTTGATAAATCTGTGTAAATCTTCTGTTAAAGAGACGTTCCCATCATCTCTTTCAAGTTGTGATATATCTCTGTTGTTTATCCCTATCATTTTGGTATTCGAGTCGTTTGCAATCTTAATTTCATCAATACTGTGAACTTCAACCAGAGTTTCAAGTCCATGCTCTAAAGAGAAATCAACAAATTCAGGTAGTTTCTCACCTAAATATCTAGTTATCAATAATACAGTTGAAACTTCGATCTCTGCACTTCTCTCAATCTCCTCTTTCCTTAATATGAAGTCCTTTCTAAGCACTGGTAGATGTGTTTCTGCACATATCTCTTTTAGAGTTTTAAAATCTCCTTTAAATTGCTCTGCAGTAATGTAAGATATACCAGCAACTCTGCACTCTTCATAAATTTTGAGAATTTCGAATATATCTCTGCCCTTTAATAAGTCTCCATGTTTTGGAGAGAACACTTTTATCTCCGCTATAACTGGATTTAATTTTTCCTTTTTTCTATGATTTATCTCTTTAATCATGCTTTTTCTCATTATTTATGCTAATTCCTATATTTTGTATTTAAACTTTTTTATTGTCAACTATTATTTATAGTTATAATTCTAGTTGCTAATCCCATTAGTTTATCTTATTTATCAATAAAAAATAAATATATTAATTTTTTATAAATTTTTTCACTCTTTTAGATCATAAAAAACTTAGGATTGTCAAATTTCAAAACGATTTCGTGTAAGAAATTGACTTAGAGTTTTATAAACTTACTCGCAATTTTATAATTAAAAATAACATCACAATTAAAATTAAATTAAATTAAAGATAAGAATGAGTAACATTGGCGAACAAATATGCCAACAACTAAGAAGCAATAGAGAGAT
>WAJX01000126.1 GCA_015523665.1 Ferroglobus sp. | reverse complement strand
TTTTCATACTAGGTAAATGCTTTTTAACTTCATTATTATTGAGATTTAAGAATTAAAGCACTTAAAAACCTTCACGAAATATATTCTAATATTTTATATATTTTATATCCAAAAATACAAGAATTTTGTAGAAATTGGCTAACTAACAATCAACAATATTAACAAAAATGTTATATTCTCTATATTGATTAGAGAAGCGATGGGTCTTGAAAGAGAGTATCTAGATATCACATATCTACATGAAAATGGATTTAAAAGAAGGAGATGCTCGAATTGTGGAAAATACTTTTGGAGCACTACCGATAGAGAGATTTGCGGAGATCCTCCCTGTGGGAGTTACACTTTCATAAACAATCCAATATTCAACAAAAAGATGAGCATAGATGAAATGCGAGAGTTTTATTTATCTTTTTTTGAAAAAAGAGGACATGAGAGAATTGATAGATATCCTGTTGTTGCGAGATGGAGAGATGATATATATCTAACAATTGCGAGTATTGCAGATTTCCAACCTTTTGTAACTTCTGGTGTTGTTCCTCCTCCTGCAAACCCCCTTACAATTTCACAACCATGTATAAGATTAGAAGATCTTGACAGCATTGGAAAAACAGGAAGGCATCTCAGCCTCTTCGAAATGATGGCTCATCATGCTTTTAATTCTCCTCAAAACGAAATATACTGGAAGAATGAAACAGTTGCTTACTGCACAGAACTCCTAAATAAGCTTGGAGTTGAAAAAGATGAGATCATTTATAAGGAAGAACCATGGGCTGGTGGTGGAAATGCTGGACCATGTTTAGAGGCTATCGTTGGAGGATTGGAGTTAGCAACATTAGTTTTCATGAATCTCGAAGAGGATCCAGGAGGAGATATAGAGATAAAAGGTGAGAGATATAAAAGGATGGACAATTATATCGTTGATACAGGCTATGGACTTGAAAGATTTACATGGGCATCTCAAGGAACCCCTACTATATACGATGCTATCTTCCCCAAGGTTATTGATAAGATAATTGACAACAGTGATATTGGATTTAGTAGGGATGATGATGAAGTTGTTAGACTAATTGCGGAAAGTTCTAAGATTGCTGGAATTATGAGTTCACTTAAAGGAGAGGCTCTCCTCAAGCTTAGAAGGATGGTTTCAGAGAGAGTTGGTATATCTATTGAAAAGCTTGAAAAAGTTATTACACCATTAGAGAGAGCTTATGCACTTGCCGATCATACCAGAGCTATTCTCTTTATGCTCGGAGATGGATTAGTTCCCTCAAATGCTGGTGCAGGATATCTCGCAAGATTGATGATAAGGAGGAGCATGAGGCTTGCAGAAGAGATAAACTTCAAACTTCCCATCTATGAACTTGTTAAAATCCATAGAAAGATACTCAAAAATTTTTCTTTCGATGTTCCTATGAGCACAATTCAAGAAATTCTAACATTAGAAGAGGATAGATATAAAAACACCATAGCAAGAGGAATCTCTCTCGTTGAAAGAACTTTAAATAAGGTAAAGAAGATTGGAAAGAGAGAACTTTTAGAGTTTTACGATTCACATGGGTTACCACCAGAATTCGTGATTAGTATAGCAAAGAAAAAAGGAGCTGAAGTTGAACAACCAGAAGATTTCTACAGTGAGCTTGCATCAAAACATACAAAGGTTGAAAAGAAGGTAAAGAGGAGAATTCTTAAAAATAAATATAAGGAAACTGAGAGACTGTACTACAATCCAAAGTTGTTTGAATTTGAAGCTGAAATCATAGGTGTCGAAGGAGATTTAATAATCCTTAACAAAACAGCTTTTTATCCAGAAAGTGGAGGGCAAGACAACGATATTGGATACTTCTATTATAACGGAGAAAAAATAGAGGTTATTGATGTTTTTGAGGAAAATGGAGTGATCGTTCATAGAATTAGAAGTTCAAATGTGAAAATAAAACCGATGAGTAAAATTAAGGGAGTTATAGATAGAGAGAGAAGGATGAGACTCACAAAGCATCATTCTGCAACACACCTCCTCCTTTATGCACTCCAAAACAAGCTCGGAAAACATGTATGGCAAGCCGGAGCTAAGAAAGAATACGACAAAGCCAGACTTGATGTAACTCATTTTAAAAAGCTTAATGAAGAGGAAATAAGAGAGATTGAAATGATTGTAAATAGAGAGATAATGGCAAATAAAGCTGTAAGTTGGGAGATTTTAGATAGGATTGATGCAGAAAAAAGATACGGGTTTAGAGTTTATCAGGGAGGTGTTCCTCAAAGTAAAAATATAAGGATAGTAAGAGTCGGAGATGATGTTCAAGCTTGTGGTGGGACACATGTTGAGTTCACAGGAGAGATAGGAACTTTTAAGATAATAAGAGTTGAGTCAATTCAAGATGGGATAATAAGGTTTGAGTATTCAGCAGGAGAATCAGCTCTTGAATATATTTCAAAAGAAGAGAGTATTTTAAGAGAAGCTAGCTCTATCTTAAGGGTTGAACCTAGCATATTGCCAAAAACAGTCTTAAGATTCTTTGAAGAGTGGAAAGACCAGAAAAAAGAAATTGAAAAACTTAAAGATGAATTATCAAGGTTGAAGGCTGAGAAATTTATGAAAAATGCAGAAGAAATCGGAGAATTTAATGTTATTGTTGAAGTTGTAGATGATATGCAGACAGCTGTAAAAATAGGTCAACATCTGGCAAATGCTAACTATATCGGCTGTCTTTTAGTAGAGCAAGATGGTGCTAAAATAGTCACATTTAGTGGAGATAAAAGAGTCGATGCAAGAGACCTCATTAAAGAAATAGGAAAGTATATCAAAGGGAGTGGTGGAGGAAGAAGAGATCTTGCTCAAGGAGCTGGACAGATATTTCTTGATAAAAATGAACTCACAAAAATAATTTTCAGATTTCTTTCAAGACACCTAAAGCTCTAAAACAAGATCATGATAAAATAACAATAGAGGATAAATAACTGAATAGATTTATGATAACAGTGGTGAATGATGTTATAAGAGTCTATAGGATAAAAGGAATTCCACAGATTAAAGAGGGTGATGATCTTGCTGAGATAATTACCTCTCTTTTTAATTTTGAGGATAGGGATGTTCTTTGCATAGCCTCTACTATCGTATCAAAATCCGAGGGAAGAAAAAGATCTCTAAACAGCTATAAACCTTCCAAGGATGCACTAAGGATTTCAAAAAAGGTTAAAAAAGATCCTAGATTAGTTCAAGCAGTCATTGAAGAGAGTGAAGAGATTCTAATAGAGGATATACTATTGGTTAAAGCAAAATTTGGAAATATATGTGTTAATGCTGGAGTAGATACGAGTAATGTAGAAAACGAATTTATCCTCCTCCCTCCAGAAAATCCTGATAAGAGTGCTGAAAGATTAAGAGAAAGAATAAAAGAGATCTGTGGAAAAGATGTTGCAGTTATCATTACCGATACCAATGGTAGGTGTTTTAGAAGAGGAGTAGTAGGCTTTGCAATTGGATGTTCTGGATTAAAGGTTATGAGGGATTGGAGAGGAGAGAAGGATATTTATGGAAAAAAACTCAGCCTTACGATTGAGTGTATAGCTGATGAAATTTCAGCTTTTGCAAACCTTTTAATGGGAGAAGGAAAAGATGGTATACCGGCAGTTGTTTTTAGGGGTTTAATGATTGAGGGAGATGGTAAAGCAAGCGAAATTTATAGAGAAGAGAAAGAAGATGTCATTAGAAAATTAATAAAGAAAATTAATGAATTAACAAAAACTAATACAAGTATAAATGCACGAAAATAAATTAAAAAATGAGATTTCTTGTAGTTGGAACTAATACTAGAAATGTTGTAGAATCAGCAAAAAAAGCTGGATACGAAGTATTTGCATTAACAAAATATGTAGATGCTGATTTAAAGCTCTACGCAAATAAAGTTTTCAAGATCGATGAAGATTTTGATAAAAAAGAAGTAGAGAAACGAGTTAAAGAGATGTCAGAAAGTTTAAACGCCAAAGTAATATTATCCTCGGGTTATGAGTTGCTAAAAGTTGAGAATTTTGGAAGTAAGATAAACCGAAAAATCGTCGATAAACTAAAGTTCTACCGAGAACTTGAAAGGATTGGAATTGATTATCCTGAGATCCTTAGTAATGGCGAGGTGGGTATACTAAAGCCTAGGATTGGTGGTGGGGGAGAAGGAATAAGATTTTCAAATAAAAGAGAAAAGGGGCATGTATTACAAAGGTTTATCGACGGACTACCATGCTCAGTCTCATTACTTTGTTCTGAATCCTATAAAGCTATTGCTGGTGTGAATGAGATGATTGTTGGGGAGAAAATACTCAATGCAAAAGATTTCCAATACTGTGGAAACATAACTCCGTTAATTGCTGAAAAAGAAGTAATTAAGAGAATGATAGCAATAGCCAAAGATTTAGCGGAATACTTTGAATTAAGGGGTAGCATAGGTGTAGATTTTATCCTGGCCGAGAAACCATATGTCCTTGAAGTGAATCCGAGATTCCAAGGTTCTCTTGATAGTATAGAGTTGTCAACAGATAGTAACCTTTTCGATTTGCATGTCAAAGCTGTTGAGAATGAGAAGATTAATGATCTAAAGTATAAACGAATAGCATCAAGAGCTATCTTATTCGCTAAGAGTGATTTGCCAATAAAAGTTTCACCAATCGGTAATCCTTTTTATGCAGATATACCAAATACTGGAGATTTCTACAAAAAAGATATGCCCTTAGTGAGTGTTTTAGCCACCGACACCAATATTAAAATATTGTGGAGAAAAATTCTAACAAGAGCTGAGAATTTCTTGAGGATGCAAGGAGGGACATAGATGTTGATAATTTTTTCAACCATGTTCTTACATGAATATACGCTTGAAGATATAATGAGAGCTGTAGAGTTAGCTGAATATGATGGAGTTGAATTCTGGGTTGAAACTCCTTATTTTTGGAGGAAAAGATATGAGTTGCTTTCAAATTTAATAAACTATACAGATTATATCAAAGCAGTTCATTCAGCGGTAATCGATTTAAATCCATGTTCAATAAATAGCGGTATCGCTGAAATATCGATTAAAGAAGTGCTTTACTCTATAAATGTAGCATCAATCCTAAACTCACCTCTTACAATACATGCTGGGAAGAGAAGTGCAAATAGAAAGCCAGTAGAGGAGGATTATATATCTTTAGATAGATATTTAAGAATTGTATCTAATTATTCTAATATAAAAGATGTTAAAATCCTTCTCGAAAATTCTGAGCCTAAGATTAACCACCTCTGTAAATATGCGGAAGAGATAGAACATTTCTGTAAGAAATATGGATTTAGTTTTACATTCGATATAAATCATGCTGTTAAGCTGGGGAAAGTCGAAGATTTCCTCAGATTATCCAATCTCATAGAGAATTTACATGTCAGTGGCTACGATGAAGAGGGGAGGCATGTTGCATTGGATAAAAGCAACAGAATCATCGATACCCTCATACAACTTGAGGAGTTAGGCTATGATGGTCTAATAACTATAGAACTTGACGATCTTGGATACGGAAAAATGAGCTTTAAAGAGAAAATAGAAGAACTAAAAAAAGAGAGAAGAGTTGTGGAAAGCGTTTTTAGGAGATAAGACAAAAGATAAACAAAATAATAAAATTACGTAAACACTATATATAAGAATTTTCTAAAAATTTAAATTATTTGACTATCTGAAATATCTAAGATCTTCTTCCCCCTTAAATTGTTGAATTGCTGACTCTTGCATCTCTTTAATTTGTGCTATAAGTTTCTCCATTTCTTTAGCTCTGATCTCTAAGTCTTCTACATTAACCTTTATCTTTAGCATCTTTATGAGAACTTCTAAAACAGCTTTTGCACTTTTTGGATCTACCATATATCCAGATGTTGCTCCCATTAGACATGCAGCATCTATTCCCTCTATCATTGCAACTCCTAAGAGCAATCCAGAGGCACCAATAATCCCTCCACCTGGTTCACCGTTCTCAATCTTAACTCCATATCTCTTTAACTCCTCAATTAACTTTTTATTATTCGCAGCTCCAAGTACATATGGCTCTTCAATAAACTTCCCAACACCGTATCCTCCAAGAGTTAGAATCCTCTTAACTCCAAACTTTTTAGCTATCTCTATGTATGTGTTCACCAACTCAAAATGTCCCTCATTACTTATACTCTGAAAATCACCAACAAGAATCAACAAATCTGGAGTTTCTCCATCTCCCTTAAATGCGTAGATCTCATTTTTTGGCATTACAATTAATCCATTCTCCCTCACCATGACTTGTGGTGGGAAATGATGAGAGTATATCTCAACAACTTTTACGACATCTAATTCTTTAACCAAGTGATCTGCAACGAGTTTTCCAACATGTCCTATACCTGGTAAGCCTTCGATCATAACAGCATCTTTTAATTTAACTTCTTCAGGACTTTTTATATATCTAACATCAACTTTCTTCAACATTTACACACCTCCTAATGAAAAAGCCAATTTCCCTTCTTAACTTCCTCCTATACTTCCCATAAGGATCTTCAGGTGAGAACTTCGGTGGAATAGACATTATAGTCTTACCTCCACATACAGGACATTCAATTTTTAGAGTATACCTTCCACAATCACAACATTTCCTAATATTCGCTCTCATCTTTTCATGCAACCTCTCTAACAAAATTACCTTGTCCTCCAAGTTTTTTCATTTTCTTTAAAACATTATCAACAGCCTTTTTCAGAGCTTTTTCAGCAGTTTTGTAATCTTCGCTCTCTACAACTATCCTATATTTTGGAGCACCTATATACTCCACTTTAACTTCAATTCCATTCCCACCAGCCTTATAAGCCTCAATCAAAGCTCGCTTTATCCTATCCACTCCATCTCTGGCAAAGCTTTTCAACTCAAAGTATCCCCTAACTTTAACTCTCGGAGGCTTAATGTTCTCTCTTGCTATCTCACCTATCTTTCTCGCGAGTTCTTCGCCAGTTATTGGTATGAGGACTTCATAACCTTCATAAGCTGCCTCTTCAAATGCTGAGTAAACAGAATCAAATTTTTTAATCAATTTCTTTCCTATAGAAATTAACTCATCCTTCCCAATTCCCAAAGATTCTCCAGCTATTTCAAGCCACTTAAATGCCCTCATCTCGCTTTTCCAGTGTTGTAACTTCTCTCTTCTCTGTCTCTCATTTACATCTTTGATGCTTAAATCTATATGTCCTCTTTTTTTGTTAACATCCAAAACTTTGCATACCACTTTTTGCCCCTTCTTAACATGATCTCTTATATCCTTTATCCAACCAGAAGCGACTTCACTTATATGAACCATGCCTTCCTTATTCTCATATTCATCAAGGGAGACGAAAGCTCCAAAGTTTAGGACTCTTGTAATAGTCCCTATAACAATTTCTCCTTTTGAAGGATAACCATCTCTCCTGATTATCAATTTTTCAACCATTATTTATTCTGCATTTTCATTGAATTTAAATGTATCTGAATAGGAATTGACAAAGTCAAGATTGTAAAATGATAACTATTCCACTCAATGAATTTATTTTATTTATTATTTTTATATTTTTAAAAATAATTGAAAAGCATTTAAATATTGTGAAAATAGTGCAAATTACATAAAGAAGATAACACAAATCATTTCAATTATCTATAAATGGATATAATAAATGTACAAAAATCGTGTTAAAATAATTAAATGTTCTCTCCCTTAAAAATACCGGAATACTCCTCAGTTTCACCACTTAATTTTATGAACACCAATTGCATTATTCTAGCATTTCTCTTTAACCATATGCCATTTTCATTATAAACTACTAAGCCAACTTCACTTCTACCCTTATATCCAGCATCCCAAACAGCTGTTAGGATATTAGCACCACATCTTACAAGAGAGGATCTTGGCCTTGCTAAAGCCATGAGATCCTTACTCAGATTTATAACTTCATTTATATATGCTCTGTAAACACCTCTGGGTAAAAATAACCACTCGTTTTTAAAGTGCATAACTTCAACTTTCGGAATTTCCCTCTCTGTGTTATCGAAATCAATCTTTCCAGCATTTATTATTTTAGCAACTGCTCTCAAAGTGCAATCAAAACCATTCGGTTGAAGTTGAGTTTCCAAATCAATATAGTCTGAAATTAAACCTTCTAAGATTCTCTTTTTCAGTTCATCCTTGTCCAAAACAGTCATCTCCAACCTCTCCTTGTATCTATACTTACGAAATCTATATAATAACTATCTATCTCATCATAAAGTTTCAATTCTTTAGCCACTTTTACAGCAATCATATGAGCACACGGTTTTTTCCCCCTTAAATTTATCTGAAAATCTTTACACGTACAAAATCCTTCTTCAACAACGTATTCCTCTCTTCCAACTACAATGAAAAAGTCTTTATACTTTTTTACTCTCTCATCTTTTAAATAGAGAAAAGCTTTTTCTCCCCTCTTTCCGTATGTCATGAGTAATCGTTTATATAAAGAATAATCCAAAATATCAGATTTTATTCTCCTTTTCCTATCTTTCATTTCTCCAATTTATAAATTTATAAATTTATATCCAACCTTTAATCATTAACCACATCATCGCCATACTTACACTTCCATCTATTCATTCTTTTAGATCTCACTTTTATATTTCATTCTTCATTATTCCCTATTTCCTTTACTCATTCTTATCTCTATCCTCAACATCTATCTCTACATCTTTATCTTCTTTATCTATATCTCTATCCATATCCCTATCTCTATCTATTTCTGAAAGAAGTATAGTCATATTTATTGCGTCAACTCCATCAAACCAACCAAGGATGTAAAGATCTTCATCTGGAATCTCTATCTCCGGGAGCTTATCCCCTCGAAATATCTTAGCTCCCATCATAGCAATTGATTCAAACGCTCCATCTAAATCTCCATTTTTTTCTTTTTTTATAGCTTCATTAAAGAGTTTTTCAAATGATTTCCTGCTAATTTTTCCCTCAATTGCGATTTCGGCTGATCTCAACACTATTTTTAAACTTTCAGTTATCATCTGATAAAGCTCATTTTTTACATCATCTCCGAAATCAAACCCTTTTTTGATAATTCTCTCCATATTTTTAATCTCCTCCAAAGCTTCTTTTTTTGTAATCTCCCTGTTTTTTATTGCCTTAAGAATGTTAAAACATGCTACAACAAAATCTTCAAGCATTTGATCAAATATCTCAAGCCCTTCAGCTTTATCCAAGTCGATTTTTTCCTCTTTTATTCTCTCTAACCAATTCTGAAACCTTTGTTCCGTGTAATACATCACGAATTAAAAACTTGAGAAGAATATAACTCTTTTGGGTAAACTCGAATAAAATGAGATTAAATAAATTTATAAAATTATTTTTAAAATTGATTTAAAAAATTATGATGATACAACCCAGAGCAATAAATTACAGAGTTGCAAAACAGTTTAAAAGCTCAACATAGTTGAATTGTTGTCAATGAAATCTATGAAGTTTTTTACAGATTGGGAAGGTCCTTGGATTTTAAACGATATGGTATATGATCTTTGCAAGTATTTATTTAAAGATGAAGAGTTTTTTAGAAGATTGAGCCAATACGATGACTATCTCGCTTATGTTGAGAAAATGACAAATTATAGTGCTGGGGATACTTTAAGGTTAGTGGCCCCATTTCTGGTTGCTATCGATGTAAAAGAAGAGGATATTAAAAAGGTTACTTCTTCAGTGAAATTCATTGAAGATGCATACAATGCTATGAGCTTTCTCACTAAAAAGTATACACCAGTTGTAATATCCACAACATATGAGATCTGTTTAAAGGAGACTGCTAAAAAGATTGGGATTCATGATAATTTATATGGAACAAAACTCACTCTTAAAAATTATAAGATCAATGAGAGATGGAAAAACTGGCTTATAAGAAAAGTGGATGAAATTTCCTCTCTTCCAGAGATAGATATAAAAAATCCAAATAAAAAAGCTACAGAATATCTAAACAGGTTATTTTGGAAAGAAATAAAGAATTCTCCTTTTTGGAAAGTAATGAATGATGTGATAGTTATTAATGCAGAAAAGAAGAGAGAAATAGCTGATAGATGTAAAGGTAGTGTGATAGCAATTGGAGATAGCATATCAGATGTTAAGATGCTTGAACTCGCAAAGAATAGAGGGGTCGCCATAGCTTTTAACGGTAATGAGTTTGCTTTAGAGTATGCAGATGTTGCCATAATAAGTAAAACTGCTTATAGTGAAGCTATGATAGTTGATATCTTTCTAAGCCGAGGAAAGGAGGGTTTATTAGAATATGAAAAGTCTGATCATATTCTACTCGACAAACTTAAGGATACCGAAATTTATTTTGATATCAATGAAGACGTTATTGAAAAGTCATTAAAAATGAGAAAAAAGCTTAGAGGGGAAGCTGGTGAACTTGGATGATTGTAGGATTTGGAGCTTTAAATCTTGACATAATTTTAAAAGTTGAGAGAATACCGAATCCTGGAGAAGAGAGCTTTGTAATTGACATAGAATATCATCCAGGTGGAAGTGCTGCAAACACCATTGCAGGATTGGCAACGATGGGAGTTGAGTGTGCATTTATTGGAAAAGTCGGAGATGATAACTATGGAAAAATCCTCCTAAAGGATTTCGAAAAAAGAGGAGTTGAGCTCTCTGGAGTAAAGATTGAAAAGGGGAGGAGTGGTGTTGCTATGATATTCGTTGATAGAAGCGGTGAGAGAGCAATTTTAGTTGATCCAGGAGTTAATGATACCATAAAATACGATGAGGTTAAAAGAGAGATAGTTGAAAATGCCAAGATTATTCATCTTACCTCATTTATATGTAAGAATAGTGAAGACTCATTTAAATCCCAAAAGAGGATAGCTAAAGAAGTTGAAATCGTCAGTTTTGATCCAGGAATGCCATATATTAATAGAGGACTTGAGGAAATAGAGGAGATTATATCAAATACTACAATATTCATGCCAAATAAACAGGAGATAGAGATGTTAATTGGAGAGAGGTATGATGTAGCCTCAAGAGAGGTTGCAAGGTTAGGTGTGGAGATAGTCGTTGTAAAACTCGGAGAGAATGGATGTTACATTTTAAAGGGTAATGAAGAGTTTAGAGTTCAACCATTCAATACTAAGGTAGTTGATACCACCGGAGCTGGAGATGCTTTTAACGCTGGTTTTCTTTATGCTTGGTATCATGGAAAGAGTATTGAAGCTTGTGGTAAGTTTGGAAATTACGTAGCGTCAAAAATAATAGAGAGAGTTGGTGCTAGAGGATACGAGAATATAGATCTAAAGAAGATTGTTTAAATATCTTCAAATACTTTATCCATCCTTTTTTATCTGATCTGATCTTTTCCGTTTTAATCTTGATCGATGATATTGCCTCTTGAATGGAGTTAAATTTCTTAGGCTTCATCATAAGAGCTTTTCTAACTCCCTCTTCAACAACCCATACCCCAAGTGGAGCAAAATATTCTGGAGTGATCTCTCTAATAACTATACATCCAGCTTGTTTTCTAATCCTACTTAAAAATTCAAGAACAGGAAGTCTTGAAGCATAATATCCTCCAGAAAGTTTTGAATATGTTCTCTTTTTATTAATATCCTCTCCATCCCACCCAATCCATGTTTTTCCTGGATTCCAAAAACTTTTTTCTATCCAAATCTCCAGAAGTTGGAAGTTATAATTCGATGGATATAAGATTATTTCAAAGCGATTTCCAAAATGCTCAAATGAGAATAGTAAAACCTCATTTAATATATCAAAATTTCTTATCTCTTTTTTTAACCTTTCACCTATTATATCATGCACAGCGGTTATGCTCCATCTGGTCGGCACGAGCTTTTTCTTTACACCAAACAATCCCACTGAGAACAATCTCTGAATGTAATATGTAGAGAAGTTTTGTTGATGAAGGTTGTATATCGCTTCCTCTGCCTTAATTTCATCATTAATAAGCTTTTCAACTTTTAAAGGAATTCTGGGATTTTCTGTAAGAGAGAGCATAGAATATTTTGCATACACACCAAAAGGTTGAACTATGTCATCGAACATCGGCCTTTCTATCACTTTTTCAAATCTTGCCTCCACATCAATCGGTTTTAAAGAGGCTGAGAGCTCCTGAATCTCCAGCAATGTTCTATCTGGATTTATAGCCGAATTTACATGGAATGATTTTACACCTCTCACCAAATTCATTCTTAAGGCCAATACATCTTCAACATCTCCCTTCCACATAGAAGGGTTATCGTATAATTCAGGATTTTCCTCTGAATTCACCATTACGGGCCCAAGATTTATCAACGGATAACCTTTTTTCCCAACAAAAATGGATGGAGGGGAAGGAAGTTCAGAGTTTAAGATTAATTCAGATTTTTTAAATTTTTTGAACTTTTCTAATAAAGTTAGCAGGGGACAATATCCTTTGCCACAGAGTAAATTGCCTTTACATCTAACACATAACACACTCTATACTTTATTTAAAGATATAAAAATGTATGAGCTCAGAACGTTTTCAGTTCACCACTTATCACCATCTCGGTTATCTTAGATATATCTGAAAGCCACTCTTCAGCAACAGTTATTACTTTACTCTTCATCTTATCTATATCATATCCCCTTTCTGGAATTATTTGGATGCTCAAAGTTTTTGGTTCATCTATAGGCTTACCTATCTGTGAAAGAATGCGAACATAAACTTCCCTTATACCTTCAACAGCCAAGTAACAATCGTTTGCGATTTGATTAGCTAAGAGGTTGTAAATCTTACCAACATGATTTACGGGGTTTTTCCCACTGGTAGCCTCCATTGACATCGGTCTACATGGAGTTATCAAGCCGTTACATCTATTGCCCCTCCCAACACTACCATCATCCCCATTCTCAGCTGATGTGCCTGTAACTGTTAAATAAACAACTTGTTTTTCCACATCATCTGCAGTATTTATGAAAACTTCGACATTCCTCTCTGTGTATTCTGATGAAACATCTTTAACGAATTCAGCCAAGCTATCTTTTATTGATAAATACTCCCTTAGATCTCGCAAATGCTTATCAACAAAAGCACAAGCTATGGTGAGCTTAATCTCATCATCTTCTCTTAATCCCATAACTTTAACATCTTCTCCAATAGCCTTTTCTTTCTTTCTAAACTTCTCATATATCTCTCTTTCAACGTTATAAACAACCTTTTCTGTTTCAGTAAGAGGAGCAAATCCTATTCCAAAACTAGTATCATTAGCCAGAGGAGTTTTACCAGAATCCCTTTGAAAGACATCTTTTAGATCGGTTGAACCTTCTCCAAGCTTTACATCAAATATTATATTCTCTTCAGGATCCAGATATCTCATAGTTTCTTTCACGTATTCCTTTGCAGCTTTTAAAACAATCCTATCAGCTGGTATATCTACTCCATTAAAATACTTTGTAGCTCTCCCAACGAGTAGGATGTATATCGGTTGGATCATTTCTCCTCCACCAAAAGATGGTTTGGTTTTTCCAGCAACTATCTGGGTTTCATCTGTGTTATGATGTAGGATAATTCCAACTCTCTTTATATATTCTCTGCTTAAAGCTCTACTCATAGCTTCAGCTATACCGTCAGCTAAACTGTCTGGATGGCCTACACCTTTCCTTTCGACTATCTCAATTTTTTGCTCTTCAACAGGAGTGTGAATTAATTTTTCAACAATAATGTTTTTCATAACTTCGCATAACTAAACAGAAAATATAAGCATTGCTAACCCCATGTAAATTACATCAACAACCAACATTACATGTGTTTGCTTTAGAAGTTATCAAATTACCATCATCTATATTTTTCTTTCACGCATAGATATATCAACCATAATACATCAACTGTCAGCCAACAACAAAAAACTTATCAAAAATTATAGTATGTTATTCAAAACAAGGGCAAATATAAAACAAAAAGAAGAAAAGAAAAAAGAAAAAATTTAATTTTTATGTTCAATGCCTCCTCTTCAGGAGATATGCTACCGCTACTAGCCCAGCAATGGCGAATATTGCCTCAAAGCCAGGTCCTGGTTTGCTTGGCGTTGGAGTTGGTGTGGGTGTGGCTGTTGGAGTTGCTGTTGGAGTGGCTGTTGGCGTTGGAGTTGGCGTTGGAGTTGCTGTTGGAGTTGCTGTTGGAGTGGCTGTTGGCGTTGGAGTTGGTGTGGGTGTTGGAGCTACTTTTTCAACAATGCTGATTTCTTGTGTATATAAGATGTCGTCATCAGCATCATAGGCTTTAGCATAGCTGTCGGTGGGTGGTATATCATACCAATCCTCTATGTCTGCTCCTTCCTTGATAGTTCTCATAGCATCTCTAACGTAAAGTTTGTATGTACCTGTATCTATTCCAGTAGTTGGAATAGCTAACTCAACACTTCCGTTCTCCTCAAGTGCAACTTTGGAGTATTTGATCCTCTTCACTCCAAGATCGAGTACAACATAGATGTAATCGTATCCCTTCTCTCCGCGGTTTGTTGATATCTTGACTATTATATCATCGCCCTTAGCAACGGTAGATGGTGCTTCAACTCTCAATTCTGGCTCTTCAACTATTAGAGGAATTGTCTCAGTTGCTACTTCATTACCCTTATCACCACTTGGAGTCTTCTCATAGAGGTGGAGAGTTATTGTGTACAGTCCAGGTTTAAGCAAGTCGTTATCATCTTTTGTTGATGTCAGCTTATCATTAACGTCATCGTAGAATGGATATATTGTGAAGTAGTCATAACCTCCAGTTGCTGTTTCATTCCACTTAATTAAATTTTCTTCATCTGTCTTAACACCATGCCCGCGGACCTCGTATGTTGCTATCGTATCATCTGGATCTCCAAAGACCTTCACAAAGACGTCAACTTCATCTCCCTGTGCAACTTTAACTGATTCTGGCACCTCAAATCCGTAATCGAGCACTTGTATTGAGAATTGTGCCATTGGATCTTCTGTTGGATCGACCCACTTCGGAGCTTCTTCAGAGGTGTAGTTCATTGGTGCTATCACATAGAGTATGTAAGTGTCTGGATCGATGGTTGTCGTAACTTTAAGCTTAACATTAAATTCTCCATCTGTAACGCTGACAGGATAAGGTGGTCTATCTGGATAATCATCAATGTTGAATTTTCTACTATCGTCTGGTATCTTATAAACGTTTTCGAATACGCTATCTTCTGGTGTATTTACTGTGCCTGAGTCTGTCCATATGTAAACGTAATCAATATTGGATGGCACAGTTCCACTAACTATCAACTCTCCTCCTCTCACGACAGCATTGCTGCTGATTGATGCATTTAACTTAGCTTTAACAATTCTAAATGATGTCGTTGCAGTATATTCTCCGGG
>WAJX01000125.1 GCA_015523665.1 Ferroglobus sp. | reverse complement strand
AATTGTCCGGTTTTTCCACAAAAACCCGGTTCGAACGATAAATTATTCCCTATCTTTATATTTTTAAGAATCTCCAAAGTGTTCCCACTCAGAGAGACATCTCTTATCATTTCTTTAATTTCCCCATCTTCTATTATGTATCCGTATTGAGTGTTAAATTGGAAATAACCAGTTGCTGGGTTAGTCTCTCCCCCTCTTGAACCAAGGAGATATACTCCGTTTTTTGCTATTTCAAAAAGCTCTTCAACATCATAATCGCCAGGAGCTATGAACGTGTTACTCATTCTTACTATCGGAAAATCGAGGAGATCTGCCCTCGCATTTCCTGCTTTCCCTCCAAGCTTTTTAGCAGTTTCTCTTGAATGTAGATAATTCTTTAAAATACCATTTTCAATTATAACTTTTTTATTCGCTGGATGACCCTCATCATCGAAAGGAAAATATCCAAATTCTTGAATAGTTGGATCATCATAAACATTAAGACTCTCATCTCCAACTCTTTTCCCAATTAAATTAACTGCAACACTAGCGTTTTGCATTACATGATCAGCTTCAACTGCATGTCCAAAGGCTTCATGAATGAACACTCCAGTCAATCTTGGATCCATAATAACATTCATCTTTCCTGAAGGTGGAGATTTTGCATTAGATAATTTTACAGCAATCTTAGCAACTCTTTCAGAATTTTCTAAAACATTTGAAAGAACTTCAAATCCCCCAACTTTCATGAATCTCTCTGAGTAGAATTGTAATGTCTTTCCTTTAGCAAAAGCTTGGATTATAATCCCACACCTAGGTATATAACATCTAGCTTCACTTTCAGAATTTTTTATTTTCAAATTGAGCAAAGATTCAACATAAACCAGCTTTCTGCTTACGATTCCATCCATTAAAAGAGATCTATCTAGATCCTTAAGTAAAGAAACCTTTTCATCTATATCTATGTCTTCAAGCTTAACCTTTTCCTTAAATTTAACTTCTCCTTTGAAATAACCCTCGACTACATCTACATCTCCTCTTCCAATAGCATTTTTCATAGCAATCTCTAAGCCTTTTTTGTCATCTTCATATCCAACATGATATCCCCAGAATCCATTTCTAAGAACTCTAAAAGCTTTTCCATGATAATATGTTGACTTTAACCCTTCAATTTTACCATTTTCAAGATTTATTTGGAGATTCTTAACACTCAATTCTCTTATTTCAAAATACATTGTTTGATAGACATCTGAATTTTTTAAAAAATCTACGGTTCTGAGATGAAGTTTTTTAATTTATTTTTTAATTAAATTTTGCCATTACTATTTTTATCACTATAAATTGTTACTAGCTAAGATATGGCTAAGAAAAATGAAAAATAATAAGTAAATTGAGATGGTATGCTATATAATATTTATCAATCTATTCTATTTTTATTATAATATATTATTATCTCATTAAGTTATTAATAAATTAGTGCTAACCAGAAATTGTACTAATCAGTTATTGCCCATGTGCTTTCTATTACCTAATATCACTTTCCAATTTTTAATTTCTTCTTTATATAATTTTTATAAATAAATATAAATATAACAAAATTATATAGTATTTGTAAATTTACTGCTTAGGAGTAATTCTCTCCAAAGGGAATGGGAACTTTGTTTTGTTTATATGTATATCTATAAAATTTGAACCGTGACAATTTTCACAGAGAACTCCTCTAATTTTATGAATTTCCACTAGATTATCCCCAGGTGATAGAGGATCCTTTCCATGACAATTAAGGCATTCCCATTCACTCACCCCTATCTCTTTATGACAATCTCTACAATCTCCATAGACAACATGTTTCTCATGAAGTTTTAACAAAAGCCCTTCTTTATCCAACTTTCCTACAAAGTTTCTCAGATGACAAGAAATACAGAAATCAGAGTTTTTATGTCCTTCAACATTATAAGCTTGAGGAACATATACTCTCTTCTCATTTAAATGACAATTCTCACATTCGGATTTTTTTACACTCTTCTCTTCCCTTTGAATAACCTCTGAAATAGATCTGTTTGGAGTAATTTCCACCTTACCCTCCTTAACTTTCTCCTCAACACATCCAGCTATAAAAATTCCAACTGTAAGAATTAAGAAGATTAGAGAAACAATCCTTAAAGCAGATGTCCTCACCCACATATTTCCTCCAAATATTATATAATCTTATTATATTATTATAATAAAATAAAATTAAATTTTTTTATTGATTGTATTATTTATCATTTTTATCTACTTTATCCACTTCACTACCTAAACCAATTAACCCTGAGCAAATTTATCTGCGGTCGCATGTAGAGAAGCTACATCAGTCCCATGGCAATTCGTACAATACTTTCCTCTTGGTATGTGAATGTTAATTAGATTCCCATAACTCGGTTTTAATGGATCTGGATAGGCATGACAATTCTCACAAACAGTTCTACCCTCCTCCATTGGCTGAGGGACTACTATATTTGGTGGTTCTCCATGACAAGTTCTACAATCGAGATTTATTGTTCCAGCTCCTACATGGATTTTATGTGGATCCCATCCATGACAATTCCCACAGAGCTTCCCACCATTAGCATGAGGAGAGTAATTTGGTGCCTTTGTATGACATATAGTGCATTTTATCGGAGCAGTTTCAATTTTGGGAGTTGGTTTTGGAGTTGGAGTTGGAATAGGAGTTACTTTTGGAGTAGGTGTCTTTTCTGGTTTTTTGGTTGGAGTTTCAACCGGCTTAGTTGGTGTCTCCTTAGGTTTCACTTCACTAGTAGTACACCCAGCTAATATTAAGCCCGCGACTAAAAGAGCCATTATTAGTCCCTTTTTCATATGCATCCCCCATCAGTTTACTATTAGAGAATATATTAATTTTTCCATAATTATTTCTCAAACTGGCTTTTAATGTATCTCCTCCTCACATTTCCAGCGATTCCTTCTCCCTCAATCATCTCCCTCCCTGACATCAACGCCTGAGCTATTCCGATGTATTCCGAGTTCTCGAAAACGAATATATCATTAGGTCTTATGCTATAATCAGCTTCCAAAATACCTACTGCAAATATGCTCCCTTTTGGTTCAAATTCGTCTATTCTCACATAATATTTCCTTTCTTCAATTAGCTTCTCAGCAAATGGAAGATAGATATCAAGCATCCCATATTTCGTATCGATCCTTGCTACTTTGAAATCCTTATCATAAAGCTCCAATTTGGGATATTTTCCTTTAACTATTCCACCCATCTCAATTCCAAATTGATATTCAGACATGCATCTAAAAATTTCGGAATTTAAATCAAAGTTACATCTACCAGCTTTTGAAAGTAAGTTTCTCAACTCAGATATATCATCCGCAAACTTTATTTCAACTCCAGAAATTTTACAAGCTTTTTCAGCAATTTTTCTATATCCAGAGTGTAAATATGCTATAACCTCCTCAAATTTAGTTAAAAACCAAGAAAGCCTTTCCGCAACAAATTCAATCTCATCTCTTCCCCAATCCCCAGTAGTTGGTGTATCGTAGAAAGCTATAGGATAAATAAGTTCGAGCTCCCTAGGTGCTAGAAATGGTGAGGAAATTATGATTTCATTAACTCCTCTGATCAACTCTGAAAGTTTAGATTTGAGATTTTTATGAGATTTTGAGAGAGAATATGGCTTTTTCGCACTACATGGCAATAATAAAAGCGTGGGAGACTTTGGAAAATAGATCTCTCTCAACTTTTCAAAATATCTCTTTACTTCGATCCTATTAAAGGAGTGTTCAGTCGTTGCATAGAATTTTGATTTTCTAAAAGTAGGAGTAAATTCTTCAAATTCAGCTCTTTTATCTGCATATCTCAGCATTGCTGTCATCTCAGGATGATTTTTTGATTTAGCTTCAACTAATTCTCTAAGCTCTTCAAAATTTATGGCATTAATTGCTAAACTGACTTCTCTCTTTAACATCTCAGTGTTATGTTCTGAAAGGAATTCGAATCTCTCTTTAAAGCTTAGATTTTTAAATTCATAATTTTTGAGGTATTTTTTACACGATTTACATGAGCATGGAAGTTCTTTTAAACTCTCTAAGCGATAATTTCTCTCAGGAGTCATATATATTCCATTATAAGCGTTTCTCAGAGCTAAAGCGTTATCAATTATATCAGCTCCAAGATATATTAAAAGGAGGGTATTTTGAGGAGTTGCAATTCCTGGCAAATACAGAGCATCAAATCCTTTACTTCTCTCCTCTATAACTTTTTCAACCATTTCTCTAGTTGAGAGTCCTTGAAGAATTAGAGTTTTTATCCTCTCCCCTTCTCCTCTTCTAATTACAAATTTAAATTTATAAAAATTGTTACAATCTTTTTTATTTTTTAATCGTAATATTTTTGATATTTCCGGGATTTTTATGAAGAAACTAAATTTTTTTATTTCACTTACATCTCTCAAATCTATTAGTAGTGGAGTCCTATATCCATTAATCTCTCCTATCCTTGCGAATCCATCTCTCTTCTCAGTTCTCATATTTCATACTCGCTCAGATATTTTCTCCAATCATCATTCAAAATGATTTTTATTTTTTTTCCATTCTTCTTATTTTTTTCTATAAATATTTTTAAAGCTTCAACAGCCATTTCATAAGCCTCTCTCTCAATGTTATCTGGCATTTCTGCATGTCCCGCTGGATAAATCTCGAGCATTTCAGCCGGAACAACACCAAAAACGGGCTTTAAATAATAATCAGCTCTAACTCCTAAATCCGATGAGATTACAATTTCATCCTTCTCTATTTCCACATTCAAAACTTTTTTATGGTGTCTTTTTATAGCTGGTCTCATTAAGCTTTCTATTCCTAAATAAAAAAACTTTTGTTTAGCAGATGGATCATACTTTTCTAAAAGGTCGAAGTAATGCTTTACAATCCTCCAAGCCTTAACCAAATAAGGATGAGACCTTATTCTCATCTCTACCAGTTCAAAAAGTTCGTTTTGCTTTATAGCTTGCTTAACCCTTCTAATTTCTTCAAAAGAGATTATTAGGTTATGTTCAGCGATTAATACTTCCCTCTCTTTCTTATCAATCCTCCTCAACTCTTCTGGGGTATAATCACTACATATCTTACATGAGCATGGGAAATATTGAAGATCTTTAAGTTTTTCAGTTCCATACGGTGTTAAATATCTGTCATCCTTTGCATAGAGGGCATAAGCAGCTGAATCGAATAGATCGCATCCTAAAGCTACAAACATAGCAAAAACCATTGGATGCCCCACTCCAAATAGATGAACAGGTTTTGACGGTGGTAAATATTTTTTTGCTTCTAAAACAGCTTTAACAGCATCATCAAACCTATAGCTATCCATTAACGGAACGATCCCACCAATAGCATATAAATCTCCACCGATTTCAGAGGCTTTTTTAGCTGAGTATCTTCTCAAATCCCAATGAGTTGATCCTTGTAATGGGATAGCAAGTAAAAAATTACCATTGCATATCTCAACTGCTTCTCTTTCTCTTTTTATGGTCTCTTCAAGATCTCTTTTTGCAGTCTCGTAATAAGCATCAGGAGGTGTTGGTATATCTAACGGAACCACTATATCACTTCCAATTCTTTTTTGAAATTCTATTATCTCTCTATTACTAACTTCAACGTCCCCATAAATCATTAATTGATAACTACCACTATCAGTCATAACTGGTATGTTAACATTGAGGAGTTTGTGGATTCCTTTTTTTAACGCAATTTCCCTTAACCTTCTATTTCTATATATTATATAAGAATTTGTTATTACGATCTCAGCCCCAATCTTTACGAGTTTGGATGGCTCAATAAATTCCATATTCGGATTTATAACAGGCATTAATGCTGGAGTTTCAATTTTCCCATGAGGTGTTTCAATTTTTCCAATTCTTCCCATTACGTCTTTAGCTACTATCTCAAACATACCTTTTTGATTAGTAAACATGGATATATAACTATGTGGTAATATGGTAAACTATTTTTATAAATTATTTATATATATTTGCTATTAAATAATTTAACTATTGATATAATTTTTTAAATTAAATATGGATTCTAAAATGTTATATAATTATATATAATAATTTATATAATTAGAAAGTTTAAAATAAAATAGCTTACACATACATCGGAGATATCTCTCGACATT
>WAJX01000124.1 GCA_015523665.1 Ferroglobus sp. | reverse complement strand
TATGCCACGTATGGGGGGAGCATTTATGAGAAAAATGGATAGAAGAGAGTTTATAAAAGTTGTCGGAGCAATAGGTGCATCAGCATTCATAGGGTCATCCCTCCTAGGATGTGCACAACGACCGGAAAAGAAGCCAATAATACTCGGTCATCAAGCGGATCTAACAGGATTCTTAGCATTTTGGGGAAAATGGCATGACAAAGCTGCTAGAGTGGCTATAGATCTCATAAATGAGAAATATGACGGTATAAATGGCAGACCAGTTCAGTATGTTGTTGAAGATACAGAAAGTAAGGTTGATGTCGCTACACAAAAACTTAGAAAGTTAGCTTTAGAGGATAAAGTTGATTACGTTCTTGGTGCTGTTCACTCTGGGATTGGTATAGCTTGTGCACCCATCGCAAAAGAATTAAGAGTTCCTTACTCTCCAAAAGGCCATGCCACAGCTATAACGACGACAAAAGGAAACAGATATGTGTTCAGAATGATGACAAACGTTAAATCTGAAGTTAGAGCTATGGCCAATGCAATTAAAGAAAATAACTTAATAAAAGATGTATTTGGCAAAAAATGGGTAATACTCTACGTTGACTACAGTTTTGGATGGTCACATAGAGATGAATTTAGTGCTGTAGCTGAAGAACTTGGAATAGAGATTTTAGATAAAATAGCTATACCTCCGAAAACTAAGGATTTCGTCCCATATCTAACTAAAATACCTGAGGAAACAGATGCGATATATTACCTAATGGTAGGTCCAGCAGAGTCGAGTGGTATGAACATGCAAATGCATGAATTAGGATTAACAGATAAGCCCAGATTGACAAGCATAGCCTCGATAGAAGGTATAAATGTTGATGACCTTGCTGATGCTTTAGAAGGTACATGGATTCATGAACTCATGCCAAAAAATGCTGAAGATTTTGACACACCTTATTACAAAGAATTCAGAAAATATCTCGGCTTAGATGATTACGGTAGAGATGCGTCAGATCCTAAAAACCATGCAACTATGAAAACACTCATGGTATGGGAAGACATATTCTTATTCAAAGAAATTGCTGAGAAAGTAGATTACAAGGGTCGTGAGGACTTACCTAAGCTTATAAAAGCTATGGAAGGAGCTGAAATGAAAGAATCTCTAGAACATCCACAAGGTGATAAAATAATGAGAGATAAGGACCATCAGATGTTTACAAGAACATGGCTTTCAGTGTTTGAAAACAAAAAACTCAGAGTTAAGTATGAAATACCCATGGAGGGCAGTATATATACGCCACCAGTAGATTATACACAAGAAGAGTTGTTACCACCTTAATTACTTTTTATTTTTTATGGAGGTAAATTCGTGTTTGAGCAGTTAGTAGTTGGTATGCTTAATGGATTTGTTTGGGGAATGATTGCAGCTCTTATTGCTATAGGTCTAACATTAGTATTTGGTGTGCTAAGAATTGTCAACGCTGCTCATGGCGAGTTTTATCTACTTGGTGCTTTAATCGCGTGGTTATTCTCATTAAAATTCAATTTTTGGGCAGCGTTGTTTGTCGCTCCTTTAATAGTTGGATTTGCCGGAATTGCAATAGAAAGAGGAATTTTACGTCCAATTGAAGATAACCCGATCATAACATTAATAGTCACCCTTGGACTTATGCTAATAATACAGCAATCCGCATTGATAATCTTTGGTGGAGCTCCACAAAGAGTTAAATTACCAATACCAGATTTAATACAAATCTTCGGATATACTTATCCAGTTTACCGTTTTGTTGTTACAATAATTGCTGGAATAGTTTTAATCTTACTATGGATCTTTCTATATAAAACAAATCTCGGCATGCTTGCTAGAGCGTCCCAAGCTGACAGAGAGCTTGCTATGATGATGGGTGTTGATGTAAACTATGTTTACATGATAACCTTCGGTATAGGAGCTGCATTAGCTGCATTAGCCGGAGTTCTTGCAGCACCGATAGTCACAGTATTTTTCCTTATGGGAATAGATGCTCTAATCTTATCATTTATAATAACAATTGTTGGAGGATTAGGTAGTGTAAAGGGTACTTTTCTAGCAGCCATACTCATTGGGGAGGTTGAGGGAATAGTCTCAGTATTCGCATCACCAATCATCGCTAGAGTTGTATCCCTATTGATACTATGTGTCGTATTAGTAATAAAACCCACAGGGATGTGGGGTGAGGGAGATTGAGATGGAAACGTAGACAAATAGCGGGAATACTTGCTATCATTCTTATTGGAATAGCAGGAATTATAGCTCCACCATACATAAGATACCTGCTAACACAAATCCTTATATTCGGTATTTTTGCAATAGCCTTTGATCTACTCTTCGGCTATACCGGATTGCTAAGTTTAGGACATGCAATGTTTTTTGGTATTGGGGCTTATGGAGCAGCATTGTCAATGATACATTTTCATGTAAACATTTTTGTAGCTATCTTAATAGGGATTGTAATTGGAACTCTTTTTTCTGTTGGTATTGGAGCAGTTTGTATCCGAATGAGAGATGTATTCTTTTTAATACTCACCTTTATCTTTTCGTTGATAATATATCTAGTAAGCTTAGATTTCGTATGGCTTACCGGGGGGGATGATGGAATAAACTTCGAAAGACCAGAATTAAAGATACTAACTTTCAAATTAAGTCTATACGATGAATACGTAAGATATTACTTTGTATTAATAATCTTCTTAATTTCCTATTTAATCATATACAAGATATCCAATTCACCAACAGGACTTGCATTTAAAGCTATTAGAGAGAACGAAGATCTAGCAAAAGCATTAGGTTATGATGTCTCTTTACTAAAGTTAAAGTCGTTTGTATTGTCTGGACTCTTTGCAAGTTTAGCTGGAGCAATATACTCCCTATCATTTGGATATGCGAATGCTGAGTTGATGTCCTTAGATATATCTCTCAGAGTTATAGTATGGACTTTATTTGGTGGTGCTGGAACTCTCATTGGGCCAGTTATAGGAACTGGAATCTTAACTTACGTTTTCGATGTGATAAGCAGTATAACCAGAAACCATCCAATAATATTAGGTATTCTCCTTATAGCGGTAATGGTAAAATTTAAAGGTGGATTATACAATCTTGCAGATCACCTATACAACTTAACTTTGGAGAGAGTTTCAAGATGAGAACGGATGTATTGCGATATAAGGAGCTTGTAGAGAGACCATATGAAACATTTAGAATTGCAGATGAGATTAGGAGAAAGAGCGTAGGAGATATTGTAACATATGTTGTAAATAGAAACATAAACTTCACGGATATATGTATAAATGATTGTAAATTCTGTTCTTTTAGGAATAAAAAGAAGTATAAGCTTGCTCTTAATGAAATAAGGGAGAAAGTTATCGAAGCAGTAGATTATGGCTGCACAGAGGTTTGTATCCAAGGTGGATTACTACCAGACGCTGATTTAGATTTTTACATATCAATTCTCGACACAGTTAGAGAAGTTTCAAAGAAGATACATATCCATGCGTTCTCTCCGATGGAAGTTTTTCATGCAGCAAGAAATAGTAAATTGGAGATAGATGATGTTCTTTACGAGTTGAAAAAAGCTGGTCTTGACTCAATGCCAGGGACTGCAGCAGAAATACTAAATGATGAGATTAGGAGATTTATCTGTCCAAACAAGATTAGTAGTGAAAAATGGATTGAAATTATTAAAAAAGCTCATAAAATCGGTATTCCAACAACAGCAACTATGATGTATGGACATGTAGATTCATGGGATGAGAGGATAGAACATATCTTAACAATAAAAAAGATACAAGAAGAAACTGGGGGGTTCACAGAGTTCATACCATTACCATTCATGTGGAAGAATAATGAGCTAGGGAAATACTCCAAAGGCTCTTCAGGTTTTGATGATTTATTAGTGATAGCAATAGCGAGAATCCTACTATATCCAGAGATAATAAACATTCAAGCTTCATGGGTTAAACTCGGACATAAACTTGCTCAAGCAGCGTTATATGTAGGTGCAAATGACTTAGGTGGAACTTTAATGGAAGAGAATATATCAAAAGCTGCTGGTGCTACAAGTGGAGAATTCATTAGTGTTGAAGAGCTAAGAATGCTTATAAAAACTGCTGGAAGAATTCCAAAAGAACGAGATACTCTCTACCATATTTTAGAGTGATGGGAATGTGTGAAATAATTGAGATGATAGAAAATAAGCAAGAGCATGTTCAAGGTTAAATTCAGAGTTAGTTTTGTTGAAACGGACTCTGCTGGAATTGTTCACTTCTCAAACTATTTTAGATACTTTGAAAGAGCTGAGGAGGAATTGTATAACAGCATAGGTAGAAACTTAGATTTTATATCTCTTATGAAGAAATATGGATACACTCTCCCGAGAGTTGAAGCACATTGTAAGTACTTCTCTCCACTAAGGTTTAACGATGTTTTTGAAGTGAGAATATGGGTTGAGGAAGTTAAGGAGAAAAGTATAAAGTATGGTTTTGAGGTATACAATATAACAACTGATAAACTATCCGCAAGAGGTTATGTTGTTGTAGTTGCAGCTAACTTAGAAAAGGGTGTTTCTGTTCCTCTCGATAAAGAATTCGTGGAACAAATCTTAAAAACTACAAAACAGGAAGATAAAAAGAGTGAGATAAAAATATTTGAAGACTAAAGAGCTCAAAAATTTTAATCATAAATTATAAGTGGTTTTATAACTCCATCTTCCTTTGTTTTCATTAAATGAAACGCTTTTTCTATCTCATCAAATTTGAACTTATGAGTCGTTAATGGTGTGGGATCCACTCTCCCATTTTCAATTAATCTCAGTAACCTTTTCATGCGTTCTTTCCCACCCCAACAAAGTCCAGTTTTAATGGTCTTCTCTCCCATTCCTACTCCCCATTCGAGCCTAGGTATCATTATATAATCCCCCTTTCCATAATATCCAACATTAGATATTGTTCCTCCTGGTCTAGTTACTTTTATACAAGCTTCAAAAGTCTCTTGTTTGCCTATACATTCTATGGCAGAGTCGACTCCAACTCCATCAGTTATTTCGAGAATCTCCTCTATTGGATCAACTTCATTAAAGTCTATAACTATATCAGCTCCAAAGTGTTTAGAAAGCTCTTTTCTTTTTGGGACAGTTTCAACTGTAATAATAAGTCCAGCGCCAAGTAATCTTGCCCCTACAGTAGCCATAAGTCCAACTGGTCCTTGACCAAAGATTGCAACAGTTCCTCCCAAAGGAATATTTGCATTCTCTGCTCCCATGAATCCTGTAGACATCATATCAGTTGTATAAACAGCAGCCTCATCAGGAACAGAATCTGGAATTAACGCTAAATTTGCTTCAGCATCGTTTACATGAATATATTCTGCAAAAACTCCATCCTTAACATTAGCAAACTTCCAACCTCCAAGCATCTGTTGGCATTGTGATGGATAACCCCTTAAACAATTTTCACATTTATAGCAAGGCGTTATAGCATTAACAGCAACTCTATCCCCTTCTTTTACACTCTTCACTTCACTACCTACTTTATGGACTATCCCAACAACTTCATGTCCAAGAGTGAGATTTGTTCTCTCTCCAATCGCTCCTTCAACAGTATGAATATCAGATGTACAGACAGTAGCTACCGTAGGCTTAATGATTGCATCATTCGGTCCAGGTTCTGGTATAGGTTTCTCAGCCCATCCAACCTCACCAATCCTTTTCATAACAAATGCCTTCATATCAGACTCCCCTCTTCTTTAATAATAAATAATGTTTAAAAATAATAAAGATAAAGATTGCGGTTATAATAATATATATATATTTTTTAATATAAAGTATTAATAAAACAGATAAATTAATACAATTCTAATCAAAATAAATAAAAATATATATAAAATAAAAAATTTATAAAACTATGGATATCTTGGAATTGGGAAGTCGTGTCTGAGAGTGTACTCGTATGGCTTGCTGTAAGCGATGTGCTTTTGTATATCCTCATCAGTTCTCTCAACGGTCTTTGTCCATACTGTTTCAGCTGGTGGGATTATTAAGTCGAAGTTGAATGATATCAATCCAAGTAACTCTCCCTCTAAGTATTCTCCCATGTTGTCAAATGGTGTTGCTTGCAAGAAGAATGTTTCAATCGCATCCGGTGATGCTGTCTGAACTGTATTTCTTCTCAACTGGAATCTGTGCTCACCTTCAATCTGAGATGGTAGATATGTGAGTGCCCATTCAGTCTTCTTCACATCTGGTGAGGTTGTTAGTTTCATGTTGAATCTTCCCCATTTCGGATCTCCATAGAAGACGGGCATTGGAACCTTTGCATTGTCATAATATCCGGTAGCGGTGTGTATTAGATATCCTCTCCTCTCCATGAATACGGAGAAGTATCTGTTCGGTTTGTGAGCACCGATACCCTCAGGCAATTCACCTCTATCAAATCCACCGCCGTGCTCAATTATTCTTATGTGTGCTTTCTTCTTCGGGAAGCCAAATGGTTCTCTCCCTGCGAAGATGGCTGAGTCTTGGCTCAGATACATGTATGGATAGTATCCAGCATAGTATGTCCTTCCATGCTCATCTGTGTATGAGCATGCAAC
>WAJX01000123.1 GCA_015523665.1 Ferroglobus sp. | reverse complement strand
ATTCTAACATAATTTCTGTTAGTTGCTACACACCCAACTAACACCATATTAATAATCAACCTTAAGCTTAACTTCAAAAATCTATTTATTTTAAATCCACATTAAAACAAAAAGCATGGAATGGTTCATAGAAAAATATAACGGTTTAGCTTTAATGATCCAAATAAAAAAAAGACTTGTCAAAAAAGAGAGTAAGTTTCAAAAAATAGAGATCTACAATACCACTGATTTTGGAAAAATGCTGGTTCTTGATGGTAAAATTCAGCTTACCGAAAGAGATGAGGCGTTCTATCATGAAATGCTAGTTCACGTCCCGATGTTTAGTCATAAAAATCCAAAAAAGATCCTGGTTATAGGTGGTGGAGATGGCGCTTCCGTAAGAGAAGTGATCAAGCATAATCCAGATGAGATCTTTTTAGTTGAGATAGATAGAGATGTTATTGAACTATCAAAGAAATATCTTAAAGTGGATAAAGGAGCATTAGATGATAAAAGAACAAAGATTATAATCGAAGATGGATATAACTTTCTCAAAGAAACCAAGGAGAAGTTTGATGTTATAATTGTAGATGGGACTGATCCGAATAGATACAGTGAGAGAATTATCAAACACGAGTTTTATAGAATATGTAACAAAAAATGTGAAATTTTTGCTACCCAATCACAATCTCCATTTCAGCAAAAAGATTACTTTATTTCCATGATCAAAGAGATAAAGAAATCTTTTGATTTCTTCAAACCATATATAGGTTTTGTTCCTTCTTATCCTTCAGGACTTTGGAGCTATATAATTGCAAAATACGTCGAATTAGATTTAGAAGTCTTAAAGAAGAGATTCAACGAGAGGGATGTAAAAACTTGTTATTATAAACCAGAACTTCATGTCGCTTGTTTTGAATTGCCAAGGTGGTTAGAAGAACTGTCTAAATCTTCCTACCAATTACGATAAAACCAGTATGAAATACATCAGTAAAAGGTCTCGTTCCCACTTTCCTAAACTCTAGGTTTATCTTAATGATTTCAAAAGCCTCAATATTCTTAAAACCTACCTCTCTCATCTTTTCATAAACAGCTTTAGCCTTTTCTAAGTATGGATTGTAAACAACCACGTATCCAGAATTCTCCAATATCTTCATAGCTTTAGGTATAAAAGTCACATCATCTTTCATGTCTAAAAAGACTAAATCGAATTCTTTTTTAAAACCTTCAGCTACTTCTACAGCATCCCCAATTAGTTGATGTATATTGCTCAATCCAGCCATTTTAAAGTTTTTTCTGGCTATTTTTGCGAATTCTTTCCTCTTCTCTACCGTAATAACTTCACCATATTTATTAAAATATGCTAAGTATGCTGCAACTACACCACTTCCTGTACCGGCATCAAAAATTAAGGAATCTGGAGATAATCCAGTATGAGCTATAACTGCTCCTATGTCCTTTGGCATTACTGGAGTGGCACTTTTTTTAAAAAGTTTAAAAAAATCCGAAGCACTAAATGGAATTATATTGAATTCGTAGCCTAAATGTGTCTTAATTGTCTCGCCAAAATTCTTTTCTTTAAGTTCATCGAGTCTTATAATCCCCTTATGCGTATGAAGTTCTCCCTCAAAATTATCTATAAGATAAAAATTTTTACCTCTAACCAAAACAACTGGTGGTTTCATTCTTCTTGTAATTTGATTAAAGCTTCAGCTATATCTCCCTTAGCCTCTTCTAAAGCTTTCCTTGCTCTCTCCTCATCAACTCCTGCTTGCTCCATAACTAATTTTACATCCTCCTCATTAATCGTTATCCTTTCAACAATCTCATAATTTCCAGAGATCTGAAAAGTTTCTATACCTTTTGCAGATATCTTACTAACAGATGGATTCCTAAAGATTAATTCTTCATTCTTCGTTTTTATAATTACCTCTTCAGCCTCAATTTCTTCAAGCTCTATGCCCATTTGTTTCATCATCCTCTTCATCTGTTTTGGATTAAAAGGTATCATCATTTTGCTTTAGCTTGTAACACTTTAAAAATTTTGTCTGCATCTTTAATCTTTAACCACACAAAAACTTATATCTGCTTAGCGAAAAAAATTCAGAAATTTTTCATACCAGCTTGATCATTCTTAAAAATTATTCATATAAAAAAATTATTCATAATAATTCTACTAATTATCGCTTATTTTGTACCAATATACTATCATCTCTTTATTTTAATTTAATTATTTTAATTTAATTTTCATTATGGAAAAATCCCTCTCAATTCTAATGCTTTTACTACTCTTCTCAAAGCAATAATCATCGCAGCATCTCTCCATAAGATGTAACCAAATTCGTTCTTAACTTTCATCATTTCCCTAAATGCGTTCACCATTATCCTTTCAAGCTCTTTATTCACTCTTTCAAGATCCCAAAAGTATCTTTCTAAATCCTGAACCCATTCAAAATAACTAACCACAACACCACCAGCATTAGCAAGTATATCTGGAACAACTAACTCACATCTCTTATCCAACTTTTTTTCTGCTTCGGGAGTTATAGGACCATTCGCTGCTTCAACAACCATTCTGGCTTTGACTTTATCAACATTATCTCTATGAATCACACCTCCTATCGCTGCTGGAATAAGTATATCTACTTTCATTTCAAGTAACTCTTCATTACTAATTTCCTCTGCAAATCCAACTACACTACCATGCCTAACTTTATATTCCTTCAGAGAGTTTACATCAATTCCATCATAATCAACTACTCCACCTTTAGAGTCGCTAACAGCAATTATCCTAGCTCCCATCTCTTCAAGTATCTTCGCAGTCCAATATCCCACATTACCAAAACCCTGAATTGCTACACTCGCATCTTTCAAGTTCATTCCTATAGCCTTAGCTGACTCCCTTGTTATTATGGCAACACCTCTCCCGGTTGCAGAGCTTCTACCAACAGATCCCCCAAGTTCAACTGGCTTTCCAGTAACAATTCCAGGGACTGTATATCCTTTATTAACACTATAAGTATCCATCATCCATGCCATGGTTTGCTCATCAGTATAAATATCTGGAGCTGGTATATCTCTTTCAGCTCCTATTATTGGCATTATTGCTGTTATAAATCTCCTAGTTAGTCTTTCAAGTTCATTTTTACTTAGTTCTTTGGGATTCACTCTCACTCCACCTTTTCCACCACCAAAGGGGATATTTACAAGAGCGCATTTCCAAGTCATCCACATCGCTAAAGCGATTACCTCTTCCATAGTTACATCTGGATGATACCTCACTCCTCCTTTATAAGGACCTCTAACACCACAATGTTGAGCTCTATAGCCAAGAAAAATCTTTATTCTTCCATTATCCATCTTAACTGGTATTTTCACTTTTAAAACTCTGTCTGGAACTTTCAGATATTCTACAACATCCTCTTTTAAATCTATAAGTTCAGCAGATCTTTCAAGCTGTCTGCATGCCATTTCATACGGATTCATCTTTCACCTCCAAAAATCCATACTCCTTTCCAATTTCAAGCCATGCCCACGCCCAAATAACACATTCAAAAGCTTTTATCAAGTCTCCCTTCTCCAAGAAAAATCTTGAATCGGATATATATGCCCTAATATTCCTTTCAAAATCAGATTTTCCACTAAATTTCACTTTTTCTATTCTTTCAAGCCATTTTAAAGTTTCTCTCTTCAACTCCTCCTCAATCAATTCTTTCACCAACTTTTCTCACTTTTAATTTCAATCCCTCTCTTCCAATAACGATTATGTTATCTCCCTTATTTAATTCTTCATCGCTTTCAACTTCCCATATCTCTCCATGAACCCTCGCAAAGATTTTATCATCTGATTCGATAATAATTCCTCTCTCTCCAATTATTGCCTCTCCACCCACTCTTTTTCTCGCTTTTCTCATTTGTGCAACTTTTATTATAATAAAGGTCATTATAACTGCCACACCAAAAGCTAATCCAATTACAAAAGTCCTAAAACTTTCATATAATTGTTTTGGAAGTAAAGGTTCTTCAATAAGCATGAACATTCCCAAGACAAAAGTTATTATTGAAGCTGTCCCAAGAATGCCGTAAGTTGGTGTTAAAATCTCAGCTATAAGAAATATCACCGAAAGAATCACTAATAGGAGAGCCAGATAGTTTATACTCATAACTCCAAGTCCAGCTAATGCCAATATCAAAGATATTACTCCAAGAGTTTCTGGAACGTATCCAGGAGATGTCAATCCATATATCAAAGCATAAATACCAATTATCAGTAAGATTGAAGTTATTTCAGGATTTGTAATGATATTAAAGATCTCCGCTTTTATAGGTTTTCTAACTCTAATTATCTCAAGACTATCAAGCTTACCAAACTTAAGAATTGTTTTTCTCCCATTAACATCTACTTCCCATCCATCAATCTTTTTAAAAAGCTCCATTTTTGAGTTTGCTATTAGATCTATAACTCCATACTCCAAAGCTTCACTTGCCGAAATACTATAAGCCTCCGTAACGAATTTTTCAGCTATTGTCGTATTCCTTCCTCTCTTTTCTGCTATACTTTTTGCATAACTTGCCAAATACTTAATTGCTTTTTCCTCAACTTTTGTATCCACACCAACAGAAATTGGAGTTGCAGCTCCAACAGATGTTCCTTCACTCATTACAGCGATATTTCCAGAAAGAAGAATTAATGATCCTGCAGAAGCTGAAAAAGCTCCTTGAGGATAAACGTATGTTATAACCGGAATATCACTCGATAAGATCATTGAAACTATTTTTTCAGTTGAATATACCAAACCACCAGGAGTGTCAAGTAAAATTAAAATTACATCCGCATTTTCATCTTTTGCGATTTTAAAAGCTTTTTCAACTGTTATTACAGTTCCCTCATTTATCATCCCATCTATGGAAACTTCAACGACTTTTGCTCCATTTGCAGTATTCACAAAAAACTGTATAACAAACAAAATCAAAATGAAAGTGATAAGAGGTTTAGTGAACTTAATAAATCTAAATTCCATAACTCTGAATGAGAGTCAAAATTTAAAAATTATTCCGCAAAAAGAGCTGGTTTTCCTGGCATAGAAGTTCTTCTCTTTGATTCTGGAACTTTTTCTGGGTTTATTTCAACAATCACTCCTGTTTCTTTCTTAAAAAATTCAATAGCTCCTTTTATAACGTCCTCTTCATCAATCTCATAAAAATCAACACTTTCCCTGAACAATCTTTTAACAAACGCTGAAACTTCTCTTTTCATATCGCTAAATCTCTCATCCGACATTATAACTTTCATAGCTTCATTTAGGTTACCCTTACTTTTCGCAATTCTGGCAACATCTTTCTTCCAATCCTCTGCAACCGCAATGTATAATCTTTTTGCATTCGGAACGAACTTGAGAATTTCGTTCATATCCTCCAATAACATCTTTATATAATTCTCAATCATTTCGGCTTTTTTGTCAACTTTATTTTCATCATATTCTGGATAGCGCTCAAGAGCTATGTAGCTATCATGTTTTAAATGCCATAACTCCTCACATAAATGCGGAGCAAATGGAGCTAAGAGTTTGAGCCAATCATCAATTATCAATGATAAATTCCTCCCTCCTCTTTTTAAGTACCATCTAACATCGTTTAGCATTTCAAAAAATGCTGAATTTACAGCTTTTCTTGTTTGAAGTTTTTCCATAGCTTCTCTGGTATTTCTTATTGCTCTCTGCATTCTACTTATAAGCCATCTATCCAAGTCTGTAATCTCATCAACATCCCTTAGATAGTATTCTCTAACCAACTCATAAAAACGTTTGAGATTTGAGGCTAAACCCTCAACATCTCTCCTCCTCCAATCTGCATCATTATCGTATTCTGATGCGTGAAGTATGTAAAGTCTAGTAACATCAGCTCCAAACTCCTCAACAGCTTTTTTCATTGTAAGCAGTGGACCTTTACTTTTACTCATCTTTTTACCTTCTAAACTTACATATCCATTAACAGCTATAGCTCTTGGCCAAAGCTCTTTTGGAAAAATTGCTACATGATGAAATAGAAAGAAGAGCAGATGGTTAGCAACTAAATCTTTTCCACTACTTCTCAAATCAACTGGATACCAATATAAAAACTCCTCTCTTATCATCTTAATCATATCTACATCAAGATTGCATTTACTTGCCAAATCCCTAACATCTCCTTTCCCAAGAAAAACGTAGTCAAAAAACTCTGGGATTAAGTTCTCAACTTTTAGCTTTCCCTCATTTACAAACTTTGAGATTATATAATAAGCCATATATATCGTTGAGTCTGAAAGGCTTTCAATTAACCATTCTTTATCCCACGGGATCTTTGTCCCTAATCCTTTTCTTCTAGCACATGCCTTATCTTTAAGCCATTCAACCTTATTTTTAAATTCTTGTTTATAATAATCCGGAATTATTTTCATTTCATCGATGAGATTTAAAACCTCTTCTTTCCATTTTTGATTAGAATAATTTAAGAACCATTGATCTCTAACAACTTTAACAACACATTTCGTTCCACATCTACACACAACAGGCTTATCACTAAACTCATAGAATACATCTCCAATTCCTTTAGAGAGGAGATCAGCATGAATCTTATCTTTTGCCAATGCTACTCTCATTCCAGAGTATTCTCCAGCTATATCAAGCATAATTCCATTATGAAACTCTTTTTTATAAACAATCTTAGTTGCTTTTTCAAGATTCTCATCCATTTGATTTTCTATTCCTAATTCATGAACGACATCACCGGCAGGAATTTTATAATGCTCTCCTTCGATTTTAATCAAAACCTTAGATGGAATCCTCTCAATTATCGATTCTATCATCCTTTTATTTAATCCATATTTTTTAAGTGTCTCTTCATCTTTTTCAAGGTCTTTCAAAGCTATGTAATCAAAGGGTGCATGAGCTGGGACGCTCATAACAACTCCAGTTGCGTTATCGGTATCGACAAATTCAGCAGGTAAAATTGGAACTTTCTCTCCATTAATGGGATTTTCAGCAAGCTTGCCAAACAACTCTTTTGCATTTATTTCATCAATTAGCTTAATACTCTTTTCAAAATATTTTAATTTTTCATAAGCCTCTTTACTTACAATCCACCTCTCCCCATCAACCTCCACTATAGCATACATAACTGGTTTTAACCATATGTTTGTAACTCCAAAAATCGTTTCTGGGCGTAGAGTTGCACACGGAAGTATAAGACTCGAATCATTAACTTTAAACTTTATTACAGTAAATTCAACGATGGTTGTATCTTCTCCCATTAACAGATCGTGATCTTCCACTGGATTTTCATCGTTCGGACAGTATCTAACAGGATGACTACCCTTTACAATCAAACCCATATCTCTAAGCTTATAATATTGCCATTCTATAAACTTCTGATAAGCTTCATCTGTTGTAGTAAACTTTCTCCTCCAGTCGATAGAATATCCAATTCTTCTCATAGCATTCTCAGCCTCTCTCGAAAAATATTCTACAATCTTTTCTGGAGTAGTAAGATTTAAGAGGATATCTTTAGGAACGTCGTGATATCTTGTGTAAACCTCTATCGTTCTCTCATCTCTCTTCTCTATAAGCTCAGCTAAACCTATAATCGGTGTTCCGGTAACATGAAACCCCATTGGAAAAAGAACATTATAGCCGAGCATTCTTTTATATCTGGCTAATGCATCTCCGATAGTGAATGTTCTTGTATGTCCAGCATGTAAATTACCATTTAAATACGGATACGGAATCGTAATGAAAAATTTCGGTTTATTAGAAATATCAGCGTGAAAAATTCTATCTCTTTCCCATCTTTCTTGCCATTTACTCTCTATCTCTCTGAACTCCATGCTGAGAAATTAGGGAGGCTTAATAAAAAAATTACCTTTAAGCTAATTACAACGCATCGCAATACTTAAATATTCTCTACAACCCTGAACATTCATGGCAAGATTTGCTGAAGCTGAAGCTAGACTTTTTAATGTAAAAATCTGTATGAGATGTAATGCAAGAAATCCTATTAGAGCAAAGACTTGTAGAAAGTGCGGATACAAGGGTTTGAGACCAAAATCTAAAGAGAGAAGAGGTAAATAATCAATCAATAATCTATTCACTTCCCCAAATTCTGTCGAGTTCTTTTTCTTGCTTTTCATCTATGATTTTTATTTCAATTAATCTCCAACCATGTCTATCTTTAATTAAAGCAAGTAATTTATCTCTACACTGCAAGATGTCTATTTCTTCTCTCAATTGATGCTCTTTTCCACAAACGGGACATTTAATTTTCATAATTTTAACCTTCTTTAACTTTCATCATACTTTCATTTTAATTAAGATGACAATTTATGATTTTAAATTTATTTATTAAGCTATTTTATTTTGTATGTGATATCAATTCAATCTCCTTGTATATATAGCTTAAATATACACAGTTATAAGACCCGCTAAGACCGAATTCAAGTCTCCCCCAAGACGGAAGGATGATCAGCTCCCTACAGTTCTCTATGGTATCGAGCAAACTCCTCGATTACAGACTTATATGTCAGAAACATAATTCTACAGCAGTATCTCTTTATACTAAGTTCGTCTAAGACTCAATTCGAGAATTACCCCCCTCAATGAGTTTTAATTCCTCCCACCTTTTAGCCATGCAGCTTTCTGTCGTCAAAAGTATCTGGTTACACGACTAAAGTGAGGTCTGAGTAGAGAATATGTTCCTAAAAAATTGAGTTAAAATAAAAATTACCTTCTCCTCAGAATCAGGGATCCAATCAGAGCGATAGCTCCTGCCATAGCGAGAAGTCCAGGAATTGTTACAGCCGGAACTTTTGACGGCGGGACAGGCAGGACAGGCAAGAAGAGGCAGACTAAGTTTACCTCGGCACTGGTATCGACTGGTTCAACGTTCGTCGTATTAACATCTGCTGAGGTGTTCCCGGGAGTTGCTGAGGTGTCCTGAGGTGTTACACTCGTTGACGTTACTGTCGCATTTGTATTGTTTGCATAAGGACAGTCCGGTATGTTTCCATTTGCATCAAGCTTCATAATCCAGAAATCATAACCACCAGCTCCGAAAGAATATGTGGTTCCAGCAACTATATATCCTCCATCTGATGTCTGCTGGATAGAAGTTGCCCAATCCACATCGCTTCCGCCGTAAGCAAAAGTCCACTGCTCCGCATTTGCCAGCGGTAGTAGCAGGAGCAGCAGGGGCAAAAACCACACTATTCTGATACTCATAACGCATACCCCACTTTAGCCTTAACTTCGTGCCGTTCAGATGCTATAAAACAATAATCATGATTATTTATACTATTTAACAGT
>WAJX01000122.1 GCA_015523665.1 Ferroglobus sp. | reverse complement strand
TTAAAGAAGAGTGTTTTCGTGCTAAAAAAATCAAACCTCTATTTTGGTTTTTTATTAAATTTGTGGTCTGGTGAAATTGAATATAACGGTTTGCGGGTATGGCGAAGTGCAAGGCGAAGCCGACCATTTGGATGAGCGTAGCAAACCACATGCCCGCTTGTTAGCAGACCAGAAGGGCGAGCCTGCGATAGCAGGAGAAGAGTTCCGCACGCCGCTGATATTTTCAGTCGTAAGTCAATCCTCCAATTATGAATTGGTTTTTCTTTATAACGTCTTTACTTTTTGATTTCTCCATTTGAGCGACCATGATCATATATTCGTTTGATGGAATATACAATAATCTAAGGAATTTAATTAGTTCCTCACTGTTTTTGTTTTTAATGTAATCTCCGGGATTCTTACCTTTAATTGATGCTTTAACGGTTTGAAACTTTAAGGCTGTTCTTTTTAATATTTTCAATAACCCATCTTGAACCTCAAAAATTGCTTTTATTAATTCAACATCTTGAGGTATTGGGATAGACCCACCAAAATCTTTTCTAAACCAATGACCAACAGTATGATAATATTCTTTTGGAAGTTTATTTATCACATCTTGGATACTCATATTCCTAGATTTTCTCAATAGGGTTAAATATTGTGCAACAAGAGGTTGGTCTATCCTGTAAAGACGCATTTTTGTAAAATATTCACCAAGCATAAGTTTTCTTGCTCCAGGAGATGCCCCCCAGTTAGTCCTTTCTAAAGATGAAAATTTACTTGATGATGAAACTTTTTTTCTTTTAAAGTCTTTAATGTTCAAAATCTGACCTATGGAATATTCATTGTTTTCTAATTCTTTTGCGATTTCAGATATTTCTTGAGGTTCCTGTATGATAGGAATAGTTTCCAAATTTATCCACAATATTTGACCACAAGAAGGGCATAGGTTGTCTCCTATTGGGTCATAAGGCTCTGTTAACTTAGAATAACATTTCGGACAAAAGAATTTTACACCCTCCATCAAAATCTCATCTTTCTTAGGATGAATAACAAACTCTATTGATGCTTTTCCATCCCATTGAACTACAACCAGCTTTGGAAAGCCATCATCATACTTTTCTAAAACTTTTACAATGTAACCTTCTATCGATTCTTTCCCTGAAATGTCTCTTACTTTCATACCAATAAATTCTTTCTCTCGCCACTCTCTTTTTTCTTTTGTCTTTGGTTTTATCCTAACCCTATCAAGATAGAATTTATATGCGACTCGTGTGCTATCTCGTGCAAACATGAAAATGGGATACCAGCTATTTCCATCGGACACAATCAGCATATTCCTCAGCACATATCCGTACTGATATATCGTATGAGCATAATACAATGAGCTTAAATCCCATTCTTTTACCCCAAAAAAGTAAAGTGCATCCTCTCTATGAAATTTCTTAAATTCCTCCAGTGTAATTCCTTTTAATGCAGATAAGAATTCTCTTTGATCTTGAGCAATATAAACCTCTCCATGTTTATCTTTAAGTATAGGCTTAGACTCTATATCCATAGGTAAATCAGTCTCCTCAACAGGTTCCCACTCATAACTAATGTCCGTAACTTTAATAACTTCTTTTATTTTTGCTCTCTTTTTGATTATGTCTATAAATTCATCCCCCTTTTCGATCATAATTGAATAAATCCTTTTGGCATAAAGACTATTTCTCATTTTATTCACAACTACTGCCGTAGTTCCTGTTCCGGCAAAAGGATCTAATATTAAATCTCCATTTTTTAATTCTACACGTTCTAACATCTCCCATACTAATTTTTCAGGATATACTGCTGTATGTTTCCATGGGGTTTGATGCAAGGGTATTTCTACTACTTTTGGATATTTATTTTGATAAATATTATTCCTACTTTTTGCTAAAACAAGTACAGGCTCATAAGTATTTGTAAACCTGTCTTTAGCAGAAGATGGCATGTGGTTTGGCTTATACCATATGATTATATCTTCTAAATACCAACCATCT
>WAJX01000121.1 GCA_015523665.1 Ferroglobus sp. | reverse complement strand
CGTTAGAATTAGATTAAAGCTAATTACCTGGAATACCAAAATAAACAATCTAAGTTAGTCCAAATTAATCAAAAATTATAAAATTTTACATGTAATAACAAACATGGAATAAAGTGGAAAGTTTCCAGAATTAATGAATTAAGAAGTTTCTACAAGGATATATAGCTTTACAATATCAAAAATCTCGTCAAGTTTCTCTTTAGCATCTTCTTCATTTAGATAAGGTTTTGAAGCAATAATTTTTGCTGCCCTATTCTTTCCTATTCCTGGAATTTTTTCAAGCTGATAAAGTTTTACTTCATTGATATTTAATATCGGAAAAGCAGTTACAGATCTCATTCCGTAATCTATAACTCTTCCATCCAAAATTCTATTTCTCTCAAACTCCCCCAATACACCAACAAGTATCGGGTAGGTTGCAAGTTGTCTAGCAAAAGTTACTCTCCCCTTTTTGTATTCACATCTTAAATCCTTAATAGCCCTCCCAACAGGCAAAATTTTCTTTAACATAGGATTGTCAATCTCCCTCCTAACTTTCTCTTTAAAGATCCTAAAATACTTCTTATGTTTTTTCACCTTTCTATCTCCTATCTCAGCCATAGGCGTGTTCGGAAAAACCTTTACTTGCCTTATATTTATTCTCCTAAGCAAAAATCCTCTCTCATAAACTTCTTTTAAAAACTCATAGTTCTTTTCAAAAGTCTCTTTAGTCTCTCCTTTTAATCCTATAACAAAGTTTAAGCCAGGAAGGAGATATGGCATTCCATTATAACCAACATACTTGCCATACTTATTCATCAACTGAATTGCGAACATGACATCCTCTGGGTAAGAGATGAGAGAGTTCTTTTTTATAACTCTCTCATCTGCACTTTCCATTCCAAATGCCGCAACATTCCCCGGAGTTTGATAACATATTATAATTTTTATTATCTTTTTACTCTCCTCAGGATACTCTGCTATCGTTTTTGGATTAACGTTATCCAGATGTAAAGTTCTTATCTTCGGACATCTTTTCCAGATCTCTTCATGAAAGGCCTTGATAAACTCAGGATTTGGTTTTGGAATATCTTTACTATAATCACCCATATAGGTAAAAAAGTCTGTTTGGTTTCCAAGCCTGAAATATCTTATTCCAACTTTGTATAATGCTTCAATCTCCTCTAAAACCCATTTCGGGTCTCTCATCGAGATTTTATGAATTCTCTCTATACAAAAACTACATCTCCCCCAGTAACATCCTTTATATGTTTCTATTTCACATATAAGATAGGGATAATCTGGATGATATTTCACAACCTTAGCTCCAATAACTGCAAATTTGTTAACAAAATTCCTTGAAAAGTCTTTTACCTTTCCCCCAAGTCTTTGATATAGTTTATGTTCAAATGGAAAAGAGATGATCTCATATCCTTCAATCTCATCAATTTCGAGAGTTATCGGCCCTACAAGGATTTTCTCTTTTTCTGGTAGAAATGTTTCGAGTTCTTTAAGAGATAATGGTCTCCCACCGATATACTTCCCCGGAACCGCTATTCCAGCTATAACAATAACCAAATCAGCTTTATCGAGAATTTTATTAACCTTATCATTTTTTCGGAAGTAATCTATGGTAGTATAGAAATACGGGATTCTAAGATCTTCTAACATCCCAGCTATATACCTGGGATATGGGGAAATGTAAGGCGGAACGCCAAGACATGAGGGTTCATCAACGTATCCATCTAATATTGCTATCATTCTCCTCTCTGAATTTTAGCATGTCCGCCTATGATAGAACTGCTCAATTCTAGATTTCTTATCTCACACATCTCATCTATAATGCTCCTCCAAACTTTCGTTCTCCTTAAAATAACATTTTCGAAAATTACAGATTCGCTCACATCTGATGCTTCGATTTCACAATATTTACCTATATACGCATATGGCCCTATTATACTTCTACCCTTTATACTTACACCTTCTTCAATAACAACTGGTTCGATAATTTTTGAAGTTTTGTCTATTTCAACATCTTTACTTACATGATGTTTGAGGTAAAATCTAAAAGCTTCAAGGTAAGAGTCGGCATTACCAACATCATACCAGTTTCCATCATTAAATGTAAAACTGTAAACATCTATATGCTTTGAAAGCCAAGATATAAAATCACCTAAGTTGTCTTTCCTACCCTCTTTCGTATATTCTCCTAAAAGATTAACAGCCTCTTTTGACAAAGCATATATACCAATCCCAACTAAAGTTGATTTAGGTTTTTCAGGCTTTTCATAAAACTCCACAACTCTACTTCCATCTAATTCTACAACTCCATACCTTTTAGCAAGCTCCAGATCTCCGACATCGTATAAAGCTATAAGGGGTCTTTTTAATGAATCATATTTACTTACAAAATCATCGAGATTGAATGAAAATATATTATCCCCCGCTATAACAAGCATTTCATCGTCTATAATTTCCGATAGTTCAGCCAAAGCTTTTACAGCTCCAAGTTTCTCTTCCTCACTTTTTGTATTCTCTACTATAAGTTCCACATCTTTATCTTCAGCCCATTTTTCAAAATCAGCTTTAAACCTCATATTCGTTGAAACGACTATCGGGAAGTTAAATTTAACAACTTTTTCATATATAAAGTCTATAATTTTCTTTCTACCCATCGGTAAAAGAGGTTTAGCTTTCGTTTTTGTTATAGGCCATAACCTTGTTGCATAACCACCAGCTAATATCACAGTTTTCATAAAACCTCCCCCTATTTAACCTTCTTTTAACTTTTTCTTTTTAACACATCCCAACACATCTTAACCCTTTTTAATCTTTTTAATCTTTCAACATATTTTTATTTTAAGATATCTTCATCAATTAGTATGTCCACTATTAAAGAGGCTAAAATGATTGACATAAGTGAGAAAGAAGATAATGTACGAATTTCAATTGCTGAAGGAATTATAAAGTTAAGGAAAGATACTTTAGAAGCGGTGAAAAAGGGGGAAATAATTAAAGGAGATGTTTTGAATACAGCTGCAACTTCAGCAATTTTAGCGGTAAAAAAAACTCCAGAACTTATCCCAATGTGTCATCCCATTTCTATCTCATCAATAAGCATTGACTATGAATTCATCAAGAACGGGATAAAAGTGACTTGCGAGGTAAAATCAGTTGGAAAGACCGGAGTAGAGATGGAAGCTTTAACAGGAGTGGCTATAGCATTGCTCACAATATGGGATATGGTTAAATCTATGGAGAAAGATGAAACTGGCAATTATCCAGAGATTTGTATAACAGATATCAGAGTTATTAGCAAAATTAAAAGTTAGTAATACATATTTATATATATTTATTATTCTATTTTAATGATACATACAATTATGTATCGTCATTATTAATCATAATATATAAAATAATAAATAACTAAAATAGATTAAATTAAATAAAAAATAATAAACAAAATTAAGCATAAAATTAAGATTTTTGGCGAAAATTTTATTAAATCTCAATTGAATACTTCATAATTGTGGTGATAATTTTATGATAATAAACTCCTGGGAAGAAATATCAATACAATTTGAAAAAATGAAAGAAAAATTAGAGAGAGCTAAAATAGAATACCAGATGAAAGTTGAAGAGATTACCAAAGAAGTTTATAACGTTTTTAGAAATCTCAGCCTTGAAGGTAGGAAAATAAATGATAAACTCCTTCTAAACATATTATTGAATGATTACGTCAGATATCAAAATGGAAATGGAAAAATGGAGGTTATAAAAGAAATTGACATCGATGCAAAAACTAATGAGAGAATAATATTTGCTAAATACGGAGATTACAAAGTACTCCTGAGAATTACCTATAAAACTACTGAGAACTCTCCAGCAATATTGAACTTCGAAGCTTACTTTATTTAATTTTTAAAATTACTTTTATTTAAAAATTACTTTTAAATCTTAAGTAAATGAAAGTCGCAATACAAAATGATAATAAAATAACTGTATGAACTGTAGCAATAATAATTTACTATAAAAATAATAAATAATAAATTAGTAAATTTAATCAAATCCAAATCCAAATATCATGATTATGAAGCTCATCCTCCCAAAAGAGATTGAGGATTTTATAAAAAATCTCTACTCTCATAATTCCTCCAAAAGATTGAAAGAGTTGAAAGAGAGATGTGGTGTTTTAATTGGATTCATCAAGAAAGGAGAGATTATTGTGAGGGAAATAGTTGAAATAAAAAATGTTGCGGATAGCCCTATCTTATTTAAAATGGATCCAAGAGAATTATATAATGCTTGGATGAAAGCTGAAAAAAGTGGAATGGATATTGTCGCTATTTTTCACACCCATCCTTTCGGCATCGCTTATCCATCAAAATATGACATTGATTGCATGAAATACGTGAACTTGCCTTGGATTATAATAGGTAGCGACGGGATTAAAGCCTATCTCTATAAGAATGGAAAAATTATAGAGATTGAAGTTGAGATATTAAATTAGATAATTTTTTAATTTAATTATTATTAATTTTATTAATTAATATTATATTAATTAATAATCGAAATATTATTAAAAACTTACTTTAATATATCGAATTAATATTTAAATTTACATAACAAAAAAGGTTTATAGAATAATTCTAATTTTAATAAATCTAACCAATATCAAAGAGATAATACTATGGAAAATGAACGATCTTAATCAAACACAAAACTTTCTGGAATGTGTTCGATTCAATTTCGATTTTCAGGGCATGTTAGTTAGAAATGTCCACCTACAAACTTAGCTTGTTTTTGTGATTCAGACTCTTTACAAATTTCG
>WAJX01000120.1 GCA_015523665.1 Ferroglobus sp. | reverse complement strand
TAATTCAAACGCCATTTAAACACCTCCATAATTAATATCATTTTTATCTAAAACTATATACCTCTTTCTGAATTTTTCAATTTCAATACAAACCCATTTCAACTTAGCATTCATAAGTCATTCACCTATTATTTATTAGGCTATTTTATTTTTACCTATTTTTATTTTTTATTATTTTTTATTTTTATTTTTAATTTGATCTATAATCTCATCTGGCTTTGTAACATCTCCATCACTTAATTCTATATAAGCCCTAAATCTCTTGAAATTATCGAAATCCGCGAGGTATGATGAATATATACTATTCGGCATCATAACCCCATCACGTGGAGAAGTTTCGCATATAAAAACTTTGACATTTATGCTCCTTCCCCTTCTACTCAACCTAACAATATCACCCTCCTTAAATCCATTCCTTCTTGCAAAATCCTCATTCATAAATACTACTGCAGATTTTTCAACAAATTTCTTACTCATTTTCCCCTTATCTACAGCTTCAGCTTGAAAGCTATTCCTAGCTACAACAACTTCAACTTCAATTTTTAGATATTTAGAAAACTGTAATGGCATCAAATTCCCTCCATAATTAAGTTGAGTATTGATTTGATTATTGAAACATCATCTATCTCAGCTTCAATCATTGGTTCAAGTGTAATCTCAACTCCATCTATTCTCTTCATTTTCCCACCACACTCAATACCAGTAATAGCTGATGGTAAGACAACATCTGCTATTTTAGTTGTAAAGTTCTCTCTTGGATCGATAACTATTACATTTATCTTAGCTAACTTCTTTGCATATTCAAAAGGTAATGAGTTGAGTGGATCTGTGCCGATTATTAAAGCTGTATCTATCTTTTCCTCAAAAAGCAAATTATAGAATGCAAAATCTTCTTTTGATTCTTTATCTTTAAAGCTATACTTATTAACATACCCAGTTATCCCATATAAAAGTTCATTAAATCCCCTCATATTCGGATGACAACCAAGAGGGATGAAATAAACCTTAGTTCTTTCATTCATCTTTCTGATCATCTCTAAGAACTTGTCATACTTACCCTTTAAACCATATCTCAGTCCAAGACCTCCAAAGATGACATTAAAATCAGATTTTTCCATTTCTTTTATAACTCTAAAAACATCATTTGCAAAGATCTTAGGAGGTTTCCCATCTAAAGCGTCTATAAATGCTTGTATTAATTCTAAATCATCCCTAACTTCAAAAAACTTAGCATTCTTCTTTGCAAGCTTAGCTGTATGACTTCTCCTCACATCAACAACCACCAGAAATCTATCCTCTTCATATCCCCTCTGCCTTCTCTTCCCTCTGGGATAATACGTAAATTTTGACATATGTCTGGATAAGGTGTGAAATGGATTTGTCCCCCAGTAAAAGATAACATATGCATAATCTCTGACTTCATCAAGAGTTGTTGATGGTATTTCCTTTTTTAAAATCATCTCAACAAAATCGCCAAGGCAAAAAGTTGAGTTATCATCTATATAAGCTTCTTTTCTCTCAGCAAGCTCAATAGCAAGTTTTTGAGCTTCAATCGATATCGTGTCCATACCGTATATTGCAAGGCTCTCAGAATTATTTATAATCTCTTTCACTCTTTCAATCGCTTCTTCATAATTAACTTTCTTTCCATTAATCGTAGCGTCCGCTCTTAAATTTTTATAATTGGCTATTAACTTAGCCCCCCTTCTACAAGCGTTTCTAACCTTCAAATTTCCGCTATCGTTTATAATGATTACATCATCGCAAAGCAAAGCACATCCAGTACAAATCATCTTTACCCCTCTAAAAAAGTTATAGCATCAGTTGGGCAGTTCTCCCTGCAAGCAACACACAAAATTCTATTTTTTCCATATCTCCTACATATTTTTAGATTTTCAACCTTAACAACACCATCTTCAACCCTTAAAATCGGATTTTCCATCTTTATACCATATCCAATTCCAGCTCCATAAGGATCTTCAGCAGCATGAACCGGGCAAACTACTATGCAATTAGCACAACCTGTGCATTTACTTTCATCAACTATCAATCCAGTTTCAGTCGCTTCTTCAAGAGGTTTAAGAAGATCAAGAAGTTCTTCCCTCTGCTTTTCATATTTAGATTCTTCAAACAATGGCAAACATTCCTCAACTTTTTTTTCTTTGTTAATGATTTTAAAAGCAAAGCTCATACATGTAGTTTCCCCACATCTCTTGCAGTTGGTCTTGGGTAAGAGCTTATAAATTTCCATTGGAGTAATACCCATCAAAAAAGCTTTATGTGAGAAAATAATTTAATCTTTCGGTTCTTGGGGATTTAACATCATTTAACATCCAACATCTACATTCATCATATTTATCGTTTTAGCTTTCATTTCTACATTTCATTCCCACTAAAATAAAAAAATAAAATAAAAATAAAAAATTTAATTATAATGAAATATGTTAAGATGAATTATGATAAATAAATGATTATTTGATAAATAAAAGAGATTATTAGAGAACTCGTTATAATTTTATACCGAAATAAATTTTAATCTAAAAATTAAGTAAGATTTTATGAAAATTAAAATCGGTAACATCGAGTTTAAAGCTACTATAAGGTGGGCTGAAGACTTAAAACCAGTTCTTGCTTTTCCAAATGAGCTTGAAAAAAACTTTCCCGCTTATTACATGTTCAGGGATGTTTATCATAACTATGAAGATAGAGATACAATAGTAGAGAGTTCATTGAGATATGATATCACATACATCCCACCATCGAAGATAGGGGATGAATATATCAAAACCTTCGGACATTACCATCCCAAAGTAAACAATGTGAGTTATCCAGAGTTATATGAAGTTATTGAAGGGAGTGCGATATTCCTCATACAAAAAGGTATTGAAAGAATTGAAGAAGTTATAGCTGTAAAAGCTAAAAAAGGAGATAAGGTGATAATTCCCCCAGATTATGGACACGTAACAATAAATCCATCTGATAAAATTCTTAAAACTGCAAATTGGGTAAGTAGAGCTTTTAGTTCAATATACGAGCCATATATAGAGAAAAGAGGAGCTTGTTACTATCTAACAACTAAGGGCTGGATAAAGAATAATAATTATAGAACTGTTCCTCCACTTAAATTTGCTAAAAGTAAAGCTGAAAAAGTTCTTAAGATTGATAAAACTAGTGAAATGTATAATTTA
>WAJX01000119.1 GCA_015523665.1 Ferroglobus sp. | reverse complement strand
GTCATTATTGTAGCTGGATTGGAGTTAACAAGGATAACCTTATAGCCCTCTTCCCTTAAAGCTTTACAAGCTTGACTCCCAGAATAGTCAAATTCAGCTGCTTGTCCTATTATAATCGGCCCGCTCCCTATAACCATGATCTTCTTTATGTCCTCTCTCTTTGGCATTGCATCACCTTTTAAATCACCTTTTAATATTCCTTTAGCATTCTGATAAACTCATCAAAAAAGAAATACGTATCATGAGGTCCAGGACCAGCTTCTGGGTGATATTGAACACTAATTAGTGGTATATCTTCATGCTTTAAACCTTCAACAGTATTATCGTTCAGATTTCTCTGAGTTACAACCAATCCTTTTGGAAGTGTGTTTTCATCAACAGCAAATCCATGATTTTGGCTAGATATAAAAACTCTTCCACTTTCATAATCTTTTACTGGCTGGTTACTACCATGATGTCCAAATTTAAGTTTAAACGTTTTTGCTTTAAAAGCTAGGGCGATGAGTTGATGGCCCAAACATATACCAGCCATAGGAAAATCTTTGGAGAGTTTTCTAATTGTCTCTATAGTTTCTTTAACTCTTGCCGGGTCGCCTGGACCATTACTGATAAATATACCATCAGGTTCTTGCTCAGCTATTTTTTCAGCTGGATAATTGTATGGATAGAGTGTTAAATTAACACCTCTTTTGAGTAATTGTCTTACAATGCTCATCTTTATTCCGCAATCTATTAATGCTACTTCATACTTCCCATCACTTTCAAACCTCTTAGGCTTTTTAACACTGACTTTATCAACTAAATCTATTTCCGTTATAGATGGTTGTTCAACAACTCTTTTCAAAATCTTCTCTCTGTCAACATCTCCAATAGCTATGCAAGCCTTCATAGCTCCATATATTCTAGTCCTCTTCGTAACCATTCTCGTATCAATTCCTTCAATTCCTGGAACCTCGTATTCTTTTAAGAGTTCATCAACACTCATCTCGCTTCTCCAGTTACTTGGCTCTTTACATAATTCTCTCACCACAAATCCTTCAACTTTAACTCCATCACTTTCAAAATCTTCTTTGCAAACCCCATAATTCCCGATGAGAGGATAAGTCATCATTAAAATTTGACCCTTATAGCTCGGATCTGTTAAAGCTTCTACATAACCTGTCATACTCGTGTTAAAAACCAGTTCTCCTTCAGCATCTTTTTCAGCACCAAAAGCTCTCCCTTCCAAGTATGTCCCATCTTCTAAAGCGAGAATGGCTTTCATAATTATCTCTCCAAGCCTATGATTTGAGTTAGTTCTTTTATCACATCTCTTAGCTTTGGAACTTCAAAGAACTTTATGGATGTTATCTCATTACAGCATGCCATATACATTTGGGAAACAATCCTTATTAACTCTGGTGGAAGCTTTGGTGGAGGTCCGACTATTTTTCTCCATTCCTTCTTTCCTTTAATTGTCTCAATTTTTTTGTACCATTCTGTTCTTCTGTAATAACTTCTCAAAACTTCTTTACTTATCTCTACTCCGTTAAAATTAAATCTGCATTCATCTGGATTTCCTAAAGCATCTACAACCATAAACTCCCTTTTTTCATCAAAAGCCAACTCTATTTTTCCATCTTCATTCACAATACCAACTTTCTCAGTCTCCTTGTTAATTATCTCATTAACTTTCAAAGCTATTCTAATAAGTTCATCCATCTCTTCATCACTTAATCCAGAGATTTCTTTAGCTTCATTTATTCGAAGATATCTATCTTCACTCTCAAGTTTAGTAGAGAAATCAATTATTGGTTCTTTGAGTCTCTCTCCAGGTTTAGGCATTTCTTTAAGTTTTAGATCTTCTAATGATATTTCTCCTTTTTTAATTCTTCTAAAGACACTACTACCTGCTGGTAAGCTATTTCTGTAAATTATCTCAAGAGGTATGAGAAAATTGTTTTTGAGCGTTTTAAAAATAGAGTAATCATATCCATCTCTTCTTTCAGGTTTCACAACCCTAACTAATTTAATTTCCATAACATTGCTAGCTTCTTCGATTTCATCAATCCTCCTTACTTTACCTCCCTCAACAACTCCGAGGTAGTGTGTATTTATTCCTTCCTCTTCCAACCTCTCAAAGAAGTACGCTGAAAGCATGCATAGAGCTTTGCCTTTTCCATCTATCATATCTGGCATAACCCCATAGTCAAAAACGGAATAACGGTCGGAAAAGACAAATCTACCAATTCCAAGTGTTTTACTTGGCTCTTTTAAAACAATCAAATCTTTTACACTACCCATTAGGGATAGATACTTCTCATGAGGTTTTATAAGTTTTTTGTTATTTTTGTTATCCTCCGACTTATTATTTATTTTAAAATTCTAAATTTTATTATTTATCTCATAACATTATAGTTTTATTTATTATTGTCTATATTTATGTAGAAACACTCTCCAGAAAATATTTTTTCCATTCCTCTTTCTCCTTTCACTAAAAGAGAGCCATCAACATCAACATCCACCGCAACTCCAGAATAAACTCTCTTTCCTACTTTGATTTCAACATACCTTCCTATCGTATCTGAATATCTCCTCCACTCATCGAGTATCCTCTCCCAATTTTTTAGAAAATCTTTAAAGAGTTCTTTAAATTCTACACAAAATCCCTTAAAAATCTCTGTTATATTGTTCAATCCATATGATGATAAATTAACTGCTTTTTCAATTAAATCTGATGGTATTCTATTTTTTACATTTATCCCAACTCCAACTATAACTCTGGATGCTAACTCCTCTCCGAGGAGTTCACATAGTATTCCAGAAACTTTTTTGTTATCAATCAAAACATCATTAGGCCATTTTATTTTTGGATTTAGCTCATTTAAAGTTTTTGCAACAGCTAACCCAGTTAATAAAGTTATTTTTGGAACATCACTTAAAGGAATTTCATTTAAGGAGAAGGAGAAGTAAAGTCCTCCTTTTTCACTATACCACTTTCTCCCAAGTCTGCCTCTACCCTTCTTTTGTATTTCAGCAACAACACATGAATTTGGATTTTGTCTTGCAATATCATTAGTTGAAGTAGTTTCTTTAAGAAAAATAAATTCCTTAACTCCAAGTGATTTTGAATAAATCGCCATATCGATTGGAGATGGGTCTGGAGAATTGACAACTCTGTATTTGTTGTCTATCTCATAACCTAACTCTCTCAATTTATTTACAAATTTCCATACCGCTTGTCTACTAATTCCAAGCTCTTTTGCAATCTTCTCCCCACTAAACCCATTTCTCAGCATTTCTAAAATTGTCAATCTTCTATCATCAACATGAATTCTAAACATACACTTTTGATTATAATTACACCTATTTCTTGTTTATTTTTTCAAAGTTCCAAATATCAATCATGTCATTTCAGCATCAACAACAACATGAACAACTCCTGGAGAGTAATTTTTAACTTTTCTAAAGTTCAGAATTTTGCAGTTTTTTCCCATTCTCTTTGCAACTCTCATAACTCTCTCAATTGGCCTTTTAATTATTCTTTCAGGGACACTTTCGTGATAATGAATAATTCCTTTCTCGTCTAACGCATTAATCGCAACTTCAATAAAACTTTCCGCAAACAGATGTCCCATAACCACTCTGTTAGCAACCCCTTCTGGACATACGTATTTTGAATCTCCTAAGATTGGTGTAACATTTCTAATCCTATTAATTTTTAAATTTTCAAGGAGATATGTGTATGCTTCAGGGTTTATTTCTATAGAGTATATCCTCTCTGCCTTTGAATGATTCGCAATTGGAATTGTAAAGTATCCTATTCCTGCAAACATATCTACTACAACTTCTCCATCTCTAACTAAATTGGCAATTCTAAGTTTTTCATACTGATTTCCCACAGAAAACATAACCTTTCTTATATCTAACTTAAATAGACAGGAGTGCTCTTTATGTATAGTTTCACTCTTCTTTCCAGCCAAAAGCCTAACATTTGGCTTTCTTAACATCCCTTCTCTTCCTAAATCCTGCCATACCGCCTTTATTCTTGGGAAAGCTTCCATTATTTTATTTGCAATCAACTCAGCATACTTTTCGGCATTCTTACCGAGCTTTACCATTGCAATATCTCCAATTATTTTAAAGGAGTGAACATCAAGCAGAACATCTCGTGGGACTTCATTTTTAAGAATAGACTTTAAATCACGCTTTTTTTTGAAAACAGGATTATCTTGTATGATAATTTCAAACTCTTTGAATTGATTTTCATAACCATTGTATATCGGTATTATTACATACTCTCCATCTTGAATTATGAGTCTACTC
>WAJX01000118.1 GCA_015523665.1 Ferroglobus sp. | reverse complement strand
GTAGTAGTTAATTTATTTTTTAATTTATTTTTATAATATTTAAATTTATTAAAAATTTTGTAAGTATAATGCAAATCACAATTTAAGAGTATGATAAAGGTAACATTTATATATTATTTTACATCAAATGAAAAATAATATGAGGTTAGCTTTGACAACCCTACTTATAGTTTTAATTTATATTATCTGTATTGGAAGTGTTGAAGCTCGTCCTGAATATATGAAGTCATTCAAAGATTTCGATGAAAAAATTAAAAAATGCACTTTATGTCATATACAAAGTTCTGGTTACGGAGGATTAAATGCATTCGGAAGAGACTTTGCTGAACAAAAAGCTCTCACACCCGCACTTATGCAGTTAGATAGTGATGGCGATGGATATTCTAATATCGAAGAGCTTAAAGCAGGAAGTATGCCTGGTGATTCGGCATCATATCCTGGAAAAGAAGTTCCTGGATTTGAGGCTCTTCTCCTCTTAGCAATACTCATCACATTTACTATACTTAGTAAACGTTAAATATTCTTTACAATAAATGTAAAATAATTGGTGAAAAGATGAGAAAGATAAAAGAGATGAAAAAAAGAATGAAAATTAGAATGAAGTTGCAGAACGTGATTTCAGGAGTTACGCTTATTACAGTAGGAGCAACTCTGACCACATTAAGTTTAGTTATGTTAACTTTAACCAGCATTACAGTGTATGCAGAGCAATTAAATAGTAAGGCGATCGAGGAACATATATACTGTCCTTGTGGATGTGGAGAGATACTGGCTAATTGTCATTGTGAAACAGCAATATCTACTAGAACTCAGATACAAGAAAAGTTAATAGCAGGTCTCTCCCCAGAAGCTATAATAAGAGATTTAACAGCTACTTACGGCTCGACCATTCTTGTTGATGAAAATAAAGCAAGAGTTTCATCAAATTCAGCAGATTTTGGTATTATTTCATTATACGCACTTGGTATAATTGCGACAGCTTTTGTAGCGTATCACATTGGAAAACTCTCATCTCGCTTTAAAAGAGGAAAGAAAAAGAAAGATTGGGAATTGAAATGAAAAAAGTAAGTAGGGAGATTAAAGAAGAAAGTCTGTGTAAATTTTTAAAGTCGTTTATTGAATTTTATTAGATTATTTTTAATTAATTTTTTAATTTAATTATTACTCACATATAGATAAGATTTATTCAGACATATAAAATTCAGTTATTTTTCTTTTTGCCATTTTTAAAGGTTCTTTACCCACTACGCGTGCTGCATAATCATCAGCCATATTCTCAAGTTTTTCTGAAGATATCGGTAGAAAAGTAAGAATCTTTAATCTCCCCACAAGAGGGGTTGCATTCTGAATTACATGAAATTTCTCATGAGCTAAAACTGCCTTTAATTCCTTATTGTCGAGCAGATCCAACATACCCGTTGATATGAATATCTCTCTCCCGAGAGTAAATACCTTAGGAAGTGCTGAATTGAGCACATATACCTTCTCAACATCAACTAATCTTTCAAGTTCTTCATCTTCTTCGTATCCATAAACTCTACCCAAATAGAACTTATAGATCATCGGAGATAAGAGTAGGACAGATATAGCAACCAGAGCGTAGATAAAATAAACTTTCATAAACCAAAGCATATCACATGACATTGAAAAGAAGAGTATAGGAGCGTTAATTAAAGCCAGAATGTTTGCAAACCAATAAAAACGTAACCCAATTAAACTGTTTTTAGTAATTAGATAACCGATGACTGATATTAAAAACCCCATTGAAACTAAAACTGTTGGTATAAATAACGGAGATGTTTTTAGACAAATTATCGTACATTCAATACTATTCAAAGCTCAACCTCCTCCTACATGTAAAGTTATTGTAAATAAACATAAACCTTACTGCTCTTTTTATTTATTACCATATTATTTTTTACATGATGTGATTCGACTTTGCATATTCATCCCATATTTTTCTATTTTTCAATGAAAATTATTTTTTTAATTTAAGATTAGATCAATATGTAGCTTTTGTAACCGGAATTTATTTTTTCCTTTTAAGGTGATTGTAGCTCCTAAATTAATGTATTAGTAAGAGTTTTGAAATTAACTAGGATGTGTTCATTTAATAAAAATTATTATATATATATCAAAATTTTTAAATAAATAGACAATATTATTGTAAATATTAAGATAAACAAAAAATAAAATAATTAAATAGAATTAGATAGATTGTTAATTAATTTAAGTTGCTCTTCTTTCTCCTGAATTATAGCTTTAATATTGTCTAATATCTTTTTTGCTAAGTCTTTATCTATAAACCCGCTAAAATTAGCTTTTTTAAGGTCTTCAAACAGATATACATAAAAGTCTTTGATGACACTTATAATTTCTTTAATCACAGCAACCTTTTGAGTTGCAAACATATCCTCAAAACCGTAATCTCTTGTATGTGTTATCAGAGGTATATCACCTCTAAGAGATCTAAGACATTCAGTAAGCATGGATTTATGATATTCTGTATCTCTAAGGAGCTGATAGATTATTTTTCTCCTCCTCTCATCGTTTTCCACTATAAAAAGCTTGAGGAGAATGTATGCGTTGTTCTCTTCGATCTCAACTCCTCTCTTAATAAGACCTATCAACACCTCTTCATTGATTTTTAACATCCAATCCCCTCAATTCTACAATATATCTCCCCAGCTAATGACTAATTATTAAATTTAATCATCAAAATAATAAATTTTACGATGCCTTAACTAGTGTGAATGCATAAAATGAGAATTAACATAACACACAACATCCAAATCCAATCAACAAAAAACTTGATCAAAATTTTAATTTATTTAATTTCAATAATCTTTAAAATTGTTTCCTTTTCGCAAGTTACATACACCCTATTTTACATTAAGAGTAAAAATTAAATAAGGAGAAATGTTATCGTTGTTGTGGCTAAGGTTAATCGAAAATCAAAACCAAAGAGAAAGTATTGGTTAAGCATACTCGTTGTAGCTTTATCAGTTATTATAGCTCCAACAATAATACAATCTTCCAAGCCTAAAAATCTCCTCGGTGAAATAACCGTATATCTAACTCCAAATTGTGGTTGCTGTAAACTATATACGAAATATCTCGAGAATCGGGGATTTAAGGTTAAGATTATTGAGATGGAAGACCTTTCCCAGTTAAAAAATGAGATTGGCATCCCACCAACTTTACAGAGCTGTCATACTTCTTTTATCAATGGATATTTCATCGAAGGACATGTACCAGTTGAAGCTATTATTAAGCTATTAAACGAAAAGCAAAATATTGCCGGTATAGTTTTACCAGGAATGCCATCTGGATCCCCAGGAATGCCTGGAGGAAAAGATGAGCCTTTTAAGATCTATGCCATTAAAAATGGATCTCTAGAAATTTTTATGATTATATAATCTAATAATTAATATAAATAATATAAAATTAGACATAAATATAAAATAACAAATAAAGGTGTCAAAAATGGTAAAAATAAGATTTGATATATTAAACAATAATAACAACAAAAACAAAATAATAAATAAAGTAGACATAGGTACTGATATACTAAAAGTTTCTATAAATATGATCATATCAATAATACAATTATCCACATTATTTTTATTATTTTTCTTTCTAACTCCAAAAGTTGAAGC
>WAJX01000117.1 GCA_015523665.1 Ferroglobus sp. | reverse complement strand
TCCATATTCCGATCCATCATCCCCAGATATAGTTGCTATTCCAAATAAAGGTTATTTAATTATGGACACTATTAAAGATAAAATTTGGGAAACGCAACTTGAAAGTAAATGGAAAGGTATTCATGATTTGTATGGTATCTTCATAGCATATGGAAAGGATATCAAAAAAAGCTATAAAATAAAAGGTGTAAAAATCTATGACCTCGCACCTACGATACTGCACATGTTTGGATTGCCAATTCCTAACGACATGGATGGCAGAGTTTTAATAGAAATCTTTGAACCTGACAGCGAACCTGCAAAAAGACAACCAGTTTATGTAGATCCAATATACTATGACATGAAGAACGAGAGGAAAAAATTAAAAGCAAAAATTAAAGAATTGAAATTAAGAAATAAAATTTAGATTATGATGAGATATGTATGATAATATAAATATAATATTAATAACAGTCGATTCTCTCAGAGCAGATAGAGTAAGTAAAGTCCTCACACCGAACATATGGAAAGTTGCAAAAGATGGAGTATATTTTGAAGATGCCATTACAAATGCCTCTGGAACTCCTCCGGCATTCAAAGCAATGTTTACTGGAGTTCACCCTTTTATTACTGGCACAGAACCACGCATACCTCCAAATTATCCATATCTTCCAGAAATCCTAAAAAATAGCGGGTTCACTACAGTGGGCTATAACTCAAACCCATACCTTTCAAAATTTTTTGGTTACGAGAGGGGTTTCGATATTTTTGAAGATTATACTACTATAAAAAAACATATAAAATTGAATTTGGGTATACAATTACTCTCTGAAATGTTAGAATTCATAATTAACTCACACGAAGATTCTGGGATAATTAATAAAAAAATTATAGACTATCTACAGAATTTCAAGGGAAGTAGCTTTATATGGTTACACTACATGGATTGCCATTATCCTTACGCTTCAAGAATATTTGAGAAGATACGTGCCGGAAATATTCTGAGAAAAGCGAAATATGCTCCAAAAAGCTTAGGAAAAAAGGAGAAGAAGGTTATAGAGAATCTTTATAACAAAAGAGTTAGAAAGGTTGATAGCGAAATAGGAATGTTAATAGAGTATTTAAAAAATTATGACATATATGATAAATCTTTTATTATCATTACATCTGACCATGGAGATGAGCTAGGGGAACACGGAAACTTCTTTCATGGTTATAGTAAACTCTACGATGAAATAATTCGGATACCACTAATAATAAAACCCTTCTGGGACCACAGTAAGGAAAAATATAAACTGACCGATACTCTTGGGATCCATTCATCAATACTCAAACAAGACATTTCACCTGTGAAGGACTATGTAATAAGCACGACAAACAACAGAGCAGTATTATCTTGTAGAACCAACGAGTGGAAATTAATCATTAATCTATCCAAAGAAAAACTTGAATTATATAACATCAAAAAAGACCCTACGGAACAGGAAAACCTGATTGGTAGTGAGCCAGATATAGAGAAAGAACTCAGGAAATTGGTAGAAAAGTACATAAAATCCAGAATGGAAATGAAAATGCTGAGGAAGGGTATAGAAAAGTTGAAGAAGCTGGGGATATGAGCATTTATTTTTGATAATATGGACACACCCGTACAACATCAAAAAGGATTTGCTTGAGCAAGAAAATCAATTGGACAGAAATCTGATATAGATATAGAAAAAGAACTTAGAAGGTTTGCTGAAATGCATTTAAGGAGGAGAACGGAAGAAGAAAGGTTAAGAGCTGGAATAGAGAAGTTAAAGTTGAAGATTTAGATAAAATCTAATCTTTTCCCTCTTCTTAACTGAAATTATCTCTGTCATTACGAATTTAGATGTTCGTATGGAAAAAGAGAAAAAGAGAAGATTTAATAATCGTTAGTTAAAAGTAAATGCTATGGAAATCAAAATCAGAGTTCCTCCAAACGTTAATGAAGAAGTAGCTAGGCGTATAGCTGAAATTGTAATCGGCAGAATAAACGAACTTAAATGGGTAAATGAGCTTTTGAAAAACTCGGAGCTAACCGAGAATGACGCAATAGAGCTTGGGAGAAAAGCAAAGGATGGCAGGGGCAAATACCTTGAAAAGAGATATATTTCTGGTTGTTAACACAAACGTTCTATTCTCGTTTTTTGGAAAATCAACAAAGACGAGGGAATTGATCTTTCTTTTATCTGGAATGTTGGTGAGCCCCGAATTTGCAATAGAGGAACTTGTAAAGCATAAGGATATAATAATTAGAAAAGCAAAAATAGGGGATGAAGATTTTAAAAAACTGGTATCCGTTCTTAGGAGGCATATTGTATTTGTTGAAGAGAGTTTTTACTCAGAGTATATTCCACTTGCTCTTGAAATCCCCCAGACCCAAATGATGCTGACTTTGTAGCACTATCGCTGAAAACGGGTTATCCGCTCTGGAGTAATGACGCCAGGCTAAAGGCTGTAAAAGAGATAACCGTGCTTAATACGGGAGAAGTGATCAGGATTCTTCAAATGAAGAATTAGTTGAGAACGAGTTTCCGCAACCGGGTCTGCTTGAAGACTGGCTGAGATGCATTTAAAGAAGAGAGTGGAATAAGAGAAGCTGAGGAGGTTGAGGATTTAACGAACCTCCTACTTCTTCAAAACACTTCCACATCAGAGTGATTTAGATTAGACTTCCAGAACTTCCAAGAAATCCATCCTCTTAAAATCCTCATCGAATGTTGCTATCTTCTTTATTCCGTAATGTTTGCAGGTTGCAGCTATCAAAGCATCGTTCGGCAAAAGTCTATACTTTTTTATTATTTCCTTCGAAAATTCGAAAATTTTGTCGTTAAGTGAGAGAACAATAAGCCTACTTTTAAGAAAATTCAGAACATGCAACCTTTTTGAGATCAAATCCATCCCAATTCCTTTCTCGAATCCTTCTTTAATCTTGTAAATGTTCGTTTTCTCAACTTCAAGGGCTTCGAGAACACAACTAACC
>WAJX01000116.1 GCA_015523665.1 Ferroglobus sp. | reverse complement strand
TCTCTCCCCAATAGGAGAAGAGTTGATAAAAAAGAGCCTTATAACTGAGTTTAAACCAGAATTTGTGTATGCTGTAACAAGAAAACCAAAAGTTTACTCCGGACATCCATTCTTAGTCGAAGTTGGCTTGGCTTACGGAGGGGAGATAAAGGAAGAGAAGGCCAGACTATTAAGATTTGCTAATAAAATCCCACTCCTCTACCAACAAGGAGGTTGTGCTTTAACAAAAGCGGTTGAAGGAGTTAACTGGAGAAATTATGGGCTACAACAGAGTAAAGGAGAATTACCACAAGCTCCAATTATAATACTCGTTCATTTAGCATCAACAAACATACCCTACATATCAGAATCAAAAGAAGCTGTATCTGGAATTCCTGAAATTATCGAAGAAATTAAATTAGCCCTCCAAGAAGCTGGTAGAAAACTCAGGGAACACATCGAAAGAAAAAGCAGATTGCATAAAAAGAGGAAAAAGGAGGAGGCGTTATTCAAAGTGATTCCGCTTTTGGCAAAAAAGATAAGTGAAGTTTTAGAAAGAGATGAGCTAAATCCAGATAGAATAATCGCAAAAATAGTTGGGAGTGTTTTTGTTGAGAGGATAATTTATGAAGATAATAAAATAAAGAAAGGTAAAATTTTTGTAGCAAATTATACAAGAGGTGTAAAAAATTTTAAGATATACGAGATGTGTGATGGTAAATTAAAAAGCGAAAAGGTTGTTGGAAATTCTGCAATTTGGGAGGTTAGACTTAAGCCAATGGAAGAGATAGTATTGGAATACGAGTTTGATGGTGAGATCATCAATAAAAAACCCATTATAGAGGGTTTAGATGAAGATGAGTTAATAGGAGGGGAGGTTATGTTATTATGATAAAATCAGATGTTCTCAATGAATTGTTAGGAATATTAGAAGGTATGTATAACCAAATGAAGAGGGGAGAAATCCCAGAAATAGATATAGCGACTAGGACGAAGTATAACATTGAGTTTGATGAGGAAAGCGAAGTTTGGGTTTATGGAGATAAAACTTCAAAGAGATGTGCAAAAACTATAAGAGGAGCTTACCTCCTCCTCAAGATGGCATACGTTATCGGTTTTCTAAAAGAACAGTTAAATGTTAATAAGTCATCAACTCTAAGAGAGCTATACTATATTTCGGAAAATTGGGGAATTGCGAAATTCGAAGAACAGGCTGAAAGTGATAGACTTATTGAAGATCTTGAAATTCTAACATCATACCAAAGAGAGCACTTTCATATAAGGCCAGAGGAGGATGGAGCTACAGTAATAGGGCCATTAAGAATTAGAGAGAACACAAGAAGAGGTGTGAGGGAAATTCATTGTCAAGAAGATGTGGGAGAGGGTGGATATCAGATTCCCGTTAATGTTGACAATATTGAGTTTGTTGATCATGATGCAAAATTTGTGATCGCAATAGAAACTGGAGGTATGAGGGATAGATTAGTTGAAAATGGGTTTGATGAAAAGTTTAAGGCTATAATTGTCCATCTCAAAGGACAGCCTGCAAGAAGCACTAGGAGATTGTTAAGGAGATTGAATACAGAGTTAAACTTACCAGTTGTCGTTTTTACCGATGGTGATCCATGGAGTTATAGAATATATGCAAGTGTTGCCTATGGAAGTATAAAGGCTGCACATCTTAGTGAGTATTTAGCAACACCCTCAGCACTCTTTATAGGAATAAGACCATCGGATATAATAAGATACGATCTCCCTTCAGACAAGCTAACAGATAAAGATATACAAGCTTTAAATGCTATATTGAGTGATCCAAGATTTAATACAGATTTCTGGAAAAAAGAAATAAACCTACAATTAGAATTAAAGAAAAAATCTGAACAACAAGCTTTAGCTAAATATGGGCTGGATTATGTAACTGATGTATATCTTCCAGAGAGATTAAGTGAATTAGGAGTTATCTGAAATTTTGTTACTTATGTTAATGTATAAAATAAAAATAAATAAAATTAAATAATAAAATAAATAAAAATAAATCATAATATATGTCAGGAGGGTTAAAATGATAGAGATCAAGGGTTGTGTGGGTTGCTCTTTATGTATGTTGGTTTGTAAGTTTAATGCAATTAGAGTTTTTGGAGAGGCTAAAATTGATGAAGAGAAATGTGTGAAATGTATGAGGTGTGTTGACTACTGTCCTGTTGATGCTGTGAATATTGCGTAAGCTATAATGAGAAAATGAGAGTTGCAGTAATAGGCTCTGGAATAGGAGGACTACTTTCAGCTAACTTATTGGCTGAGAGTGGTTATTATGTCGAAGTTTATGAGAAGCTTCCTTTTATTGGAGGTAGGTTTACAAGCATAAATTATAAGGGATATGAGGTTAGCACTGGAGCTTTGCACATGATTCCACATGGTAACAGAGGCCCATTAGGAAAACTTTTAAAAAGGCTAAACGCCAATGTTGAGATAGTCGATTCAAAGCCAGAAGGTGAAATATATTATAATGGAGAAAGAGTTAAGTTGAAAAAGAGTTTATTTCCAAGAAAAACATTATTTAAATTCTATATAAATGTTCTTTTATCTAAAATAAATGACAAATCCCTCTTAGAATTCTCTAAAAGTATAGATGAGTTCTCGTCAAAATTCTTGAGATCTTTTCTTGGATGGAGTTTTAGCATATTTCCAGAGGATATATCTTTTTCAAAGATTATACCAATATACAAGCAAATTCTTACATATAGGGGCCCTGGAATTCCGATAGGTGGATGTAAAGCGATTATTAATGCTTTAAAAGAAAATATAGAGAGTTTTGATGGAAAAATTTTAATTAAAACTAGAGTTAAAGCGTTAAAACCTGGGGAGCAAATAAGAATTTTCTCAAATCATGTTAAAGATTACGATATCGTAGTTTCAGATATAGGTCGTAAACTAACTTATAAGTTACTTGGGATGGAATATGAGAGTGAAGTCGAGAGTAGAGGGATAAAGTATACAATCGCACTGAATGAGAGTTTTATCGAACATACTGGAGTTCTTTTTATCCTTGGAAAGAATATAGCTGGAATGAATGAAGTAACGAATGCTGATCCAAATTTGGGGAAGAGAGTGATGTTACAAGTTCATCAACCAATGAGAGGAGATGTAAAAGCAGAAATTGAAATAGGATTGAGAGAAATAAGGGAGATATTAAAGGGTTATAAATACGAGATAATTTCAATACAAAGTTACTATAACGATTGGCCAGTTAACAGAGTTAAAACTGGGTTAGATATAGGAAATAAGACGCAATTTCCAAATTTAGTTATAGTAGGAGATGGTGCTAAAGGGGAAGATATAGAAGTTGATGGTATAGCTCTTGGAGTTATGAAAGCTTTGGAGGGTTTCATTTGATAATAGAATTAGAAAATGTTGTGAAAAAGTTTGGAAGAGTTGTAGCTTTAAATTCGATTAATTTAAAAATTGATGAACTTGAAAAAGTTGCATTACTAGGACCAAACGGTGCTGGAAAGACAACACTAGTTAGGATAATAAGTGGCATAACAAAACCAACATCTGGAAAAGTTAGAGTTTTTGGAAAAGATCCAACAAGGGATTACGATGTAAAAAGAAAATTTGGAGTAGTCTCACATAATAGCTTTTTATACGACGATCTCACAGCTTTAGAAAACTTAGAATTCTATGCAAAGCTTTACAACGCTGAATACGAAAGAATTGATGAGTTATTGGAGATGTTTGAATTGAAAAATAGAAAGTATGATCTCATTAAAGGTTTCTCCAGAGGTATGAGACAAAGACTATCGATAGTGAGGGCATTACTTCATAATCCTGATCTTTTAATTTTAGATGAACCTACTTCTGGACTTGATATAGAAGGGAGAAAAGAATTACTCAATTTACTATCAGAGTTTAATGGAACTCTTCTTTTAACAACACACACACTTGAAGAGGCGATTGAACTGTGTGAAAAGGCGGTGATAATTTCATCTGGAATGATAGTTTTCCAAGGAGAGATAGATGAGAATTTGGAGGAGAGATATTTAGAAGTGGTAAGATGAAAGCTCTAGATATTGCAAGAAAGGATCTAAAGATTGAATTCAGAGAGAAGAGTACATTAAATTTTATGATCTTATTTTCCCTCATAGCAACAATGATGTTCAATGTAACGATCCCTCAGAAATTTAGTAGAGACCTTTTTGCTCCATTATTATGGCTTGTTTTCTTATTTGTCGGTATGCTTGGATACTCCAGAGCTTTTTTAAGAGAGATCGAACTTGAAACTATAGACGGACTTAGATTAGCCCCCATTAGTCCTCTAAGCATATTATTTGGTAAGATCATCTTTAATTTGGTGATAATGCTCCTAATAGAGTTGATAATATTGCCCATCTTCCTAATCTTTTTTGAACTCAAAATGCAAATAGCAAATCCAGCTATGTTCTTAATTTCACTCACAGCTGGAAATATCTCCTTTGTTATTGTAAGTAGCTCTTTATCATATCTTATCATAAAGTCTAAAGCGAGGGAGCTCTTATTACCGATAATTCTTTTTCCAGTGATATTTCCAATCATAACATCAACAATAAATGCGATGCAAATGGCAATGAATGGATTTGCTGGGATTTCCTCTCCTTTATCTTTAATAATATCATTTACAGTTGCAATTATAGGAGTGGCGTATCTAACCTTCGAATACGTATTCTTGGAGTAAATCTCTAACAGCTTTTCTAACCGCCTCTTCACTGTTATATCTCGGTTTCCAACCTAATTTTTTTATCTTTTCTATTGATAAGAGCATTAAGGGAACATCTCCTTTCCAACCCCTTTTTCCACCAGTAAATTTGAAAATTGGTTTAACTCCCATTTCCTCACAAACTATTTCAGCTATCCTTCTCACGGTTATCCAATCCTCACTACCAAGATTAAATATGTTAACTCTATCATCCGCTTTTAAACCGTAAAAAATTCCATCAATACAGTCATCTATGTATATATACGATTTTCTCTGCTCACCATCTCCCAGAATCTCAAGTATATCTGGATTTTCTCTCAATTTCATTATAAAATCATATATTACTCCGTGGCTACTCCTCTTTCCTATAACATTTGCAAATCTGTATATCCATGCTTCAAAATCAAATGTGTAACAATAAGAAGAGATGAGAGCTTCACATCCTAATTTTGTAGCTCCATAAACTGATATCGGTAATGTATAATGGTCTTCTGGTGTTGGGATTGTATTTGCTTCTCCATAAACAGTTGAAGTTGATGTGAAAATTATTCTTTTTACATTCATCTTCCTCATTTCTTCAAGTAATATGTAAGTAGCAAGAATGTTATTTTCAAAACTTTCTGACGGATTTTCTGAGCTTGATCTAACATCAGGATTTGCTGAGATATGCCATACCTCCTCAACACCTTTCAAAGCTTCTTTTACTTTATTTTTATCTCTCAAATCTGCAATAATTAATTCTGAATTTTTATTAACATTCTGAATTTTTCCAGAAGAGAGATTATCGATTATTCTAACTTCCTCCCCTTTCTCGATAAGTTTATCAACAATATGACTTCCTATAAAGCCTGCACCACCAGTAACAAGAATCATGATAAAAATTCGAGAAAGTTATTTATACTATTTTTGCTTTACTTTTATTCTGCTAATTAAAAGTGATCCGAGGGGTGGTAGTGATGTTACCGAATCAAATGGTTAAGTCAATGATTGGCAGAGTTATTAGAGTTGAAATGAAGGGAGAGGAGAATAGTTTAGTTGGTAAGCTGGAGAGTGTGGATGATTATATGAATCTTCATCTATCTAATGCCAGTGAGTATAAAGGAGAGAATAAGATAAGGATCTTAGGAGATATCGTTTTAAGGGGTAATAATATAGTCTTGATACAACCTTTTGAGGAGTAAAATGGATACAAGAGAGGAAATTCTGAGATTGCTTGAAGAAAAAAAGGAGATACTTCAAAAAGATCTCTGGAAAGAGCTTAATATTGATAGTAGCAAATGTTCCAGAATTCTCAGAAAGCTTGAGAAAGAAGGTTTGATTAAAAGACTTGAAGTTGTTGTTGACGGAGTTAAAACTTTCAAAATCGTTTCCGCTAATGCTGAGATTGAAGAAGAGAACAGAGAGTTAACATTAATTGAGTTAATGGAGAGGATCGAAGATGTTACAGGCTTACCTCCATGTTTTGGTTGCATGATCTATGATTGCGATTCAAAGAGCTGTCTGAGATTGGAGATATGGTTCTTGAAAAAAGCAACATTAGGTTGAATACAATATAATTGATATGGGTAAACAACATAATTGTATATATAATGATTATGTATGATGATTATAAAATTTAAGAAAAATTTAATCTGATTAATTAAAATAATTTATTTATAAAAATAATTTATCAATATTATACCAAACTGACCAACTAAAAACTAAATAATAAAGAATTAAAGATGACGACAACAGCACCATCAAGAATAATACCAAAAATAAAACCAATAAATTACATGCAACTCCCAACCCATAACTAACTAAAGAAATTAATTAAGGTTAAAAATTTTGGAGAAGTGAGAAGATATAATCATAATATAATCATAAACTCTCTAGCTTTACTCCACTCCTACAAACTTCCTTGAAGAAAACAAGCAGATTTATAGTCTTTTCCAGCAAATAATCCATGAATTAGTAAGAATATACTACCAGAACTAAAAGAATCTAACCTCTAAACAAGTAGATCTTTGTATGGAATGCAATAGATGTTGATTCAAAAGAATGTTTGTTCATTTGGACTTCTAAAGGTGTTAAGTTTTCATGCTTACAATTTTTCTCAAAGAAATTCTCAATTTTGTGAGAGCAAGCCGAGTTAGAGTTAGGGTTAGAGTTAGACATGAAAACTTTGGAAAGAGAAATGTAGTAGAAGGGTTTCTTTTTTCTGAAAAGGAGAACTAAGGGTTTTTAGAATAGATTCTCGTTTACAGTTCCTCGATTTTGTTCAGGGTTAGCTGAAAAGTTTTATGATGTTGTATAATTTGGAGGAGTGGCTAATTTAGGAATCTCTATAAAGCAAAGATAAAATTTAAATTTTTAGCAACAAGAAAATATAAAGGGGAGAGGTAGTGGGCGGCTTCCCGAAAGGAGGAAAGTCCCCCCACCGTTTAAGGCGGAACCCCGTAAGGGGTTGTGCCGAAAGGCACGGAAACGGCACAGAAACGGAACCAGCTGGAGGATATGCGAGGAAGCCGAAAGGCGGAGATCACTCCAGCTGGATGAAACGTGCCGACCCCGCCGGTGCAAGGCGTTAGCCGCTTAGACTAATGCCGCCTAAAACAAAAGGGGGCTTATTACTACCTCTCCCCAATATACTTTTATCTTTTATTTTATTTTAATTACATTACTTAATTACATTTTTTATTTTTGTTAAATCCAAATAATATCTAAAAACTAAATTAATATACAATAGTTTCATTAAAAATAATAAAAATAATAAATTAAAATCAATCAAACTACAACATCCAGAAGAGCTTTACAACATCCCAGATTGTTATTCCATCACTTCCATCGAAGTTGTAGAAGTCTGGGTAGTTTTTGATGCTTTGATC
>WAJX01000115.1 GCA_015523665.1 Ferroglobus sp. | reverse complement strand
ATATTATAATCTCTCTATAAACGATTAGGAGAAATCAGATTTTAATTAACATGAATTTGTTTTATCTTATACAATACTGGCAAAAGCTAAAGCTCTGAGATAACCTTCAGGTGTTTGCGCTCTACTTGTATCAATGGCGATGAATGGTAAACCTACGTAAATTGCCCCATATTCCCTGCCATTTCCTAGGTAACATAGCGTTCTAAATATCAAGTTTCCGACTATCCCGTCTGGAGCTATTATTATTCCCTCTTTCACGTCTTCGATTAATATCTCTCTGTTAACTCCATCAACGATCTTTGCTATAAGTTCTGCCTCAGCTATACTCCTATCAACTTTTTCATTTCTTCCAAGATCTCCGATTCTTCCTCCGGCAATTACTGCTATACTGTCATCAAAACCGAGTTTTCTTGCAACTTCTTTAGCTTTTAAAGCAATTTCAACCCTCTCAGCCACACTATTTCCTTCATCAACTCCAACAGGAGCTAAAAAGAAAAGTTTGTTGTATGCTGTCTCAAGCAAAGCAATTCTATAAAATCTGTATCTTTCTTTAAGCTTTTTAACAAATTTTGAAGCTCTTGCAGTTCCTCTAACGATTGCATCAACTTCTCCGCTTTCAGCGAGTTCAATTAATCTCTCTTCGGTTCTCTCACCCTCATCAACAACAACTATCTCAGCAAAATCACACATCCTTACCGCTTTGATTATCTTTTTATCATATCCCGTTCTTTCTCTATAAATTCCGATCGCTATTCTCTTTCCTGGATTTATTCTCATTCCGATCTCTTTATTCATCAATTCATTATACTTTCTTATATTCTCTTTTATCTTTGTCATCTCTTTCATGCTTCTTCTTTATTCATCTCTATCCTTATCTTTTACTCATATCTGCAATCTTTACTTTTACCATCCCATTTTTCCAGATATGCCATCAAAAATGTATTCTATTGCTATTGCTGAAATGAACACAGCCATGATTCTCGATATTATATCTGAACCACTTTTTCCAAGTAATTTTATTATGATACCGCTGTAGATGTGAGTAATTCTCACTATAAGATAAATTACAACTATCGCTAAGACCAATAGAATTCTCCCCATAAGGTCGGTTTCAGATGCTAGAACAATTGTCGCAGTTATCGCTCCCGGGCCGGTGTATAGTGGTAAAGCTAATGGAAAGACTGCTATAGAATCAATATCGACGCTTTCAAGTCCTTTACGAGTATAATATTCACTAGTCCTCCTTCCCAATAGGAGATCCACTGAAATTATAAAGAGCAATATACCTCCTGCAATTTTTAAACCATCCATCGTGATTCTAAAGAATTCTATTATAGCCCAGCCAAAAAGAGAGAAGATTATCAGAAGTGTTGAAGCTATAAAAACTGCTTTTTTTGATATTTTGTCAACGAGTTTCTCCTCTAGTTTTTCTGTGAGTGCTATAAACATGGGTATATTTCCAGGGGGATCGATGATTATAAAGAGAGTTGTTAGAGCTTTAAAAAAGAATGTGATATAATCTATTCAAATCCCTCCTTAGCCTTTTTGATATTTTCAAGAAGTTTTATTGCAATCTCTTGAGTGGGAAAGCTCATTAGCCCGCAATCCGCTCCTATATATTTTAGTCTATCGTCAAATCTCCTTAGAGCATTTTCAATTCTTTTTGAAATCGTTTTGATATTTTCCATCTCTTCCAAAGCTCTAAACATTTCAGCTCTATCTCTCCATATGTCCTTTCCACTTTTTGCCATGTATTCAGCCATTATAGAATCAAAATCACTCCTAGCCACTCCAACTCTTAAAAATTTATCATAACTCTCTAAATCTTCAACTTCAATTAAGTTAATAGCCCTCTCATCTCTTGCGTATTCAATTCCGATAACATCTATTCCTTCGATATCGAGCAATTCTATATAGAATATTGGAGAATGAAGATGAATTTGCACATCTACTCCTATTTTGGAAAATTTTTCGTATGCCATCTCTATTTGGTCTTTAGAAGGTTGTAATTCTGGATTTGTTCCAAGACTCGGTTCATCTAAGCTTATACATTTAACAGCATCGAATTCACAAGCTTTTTCAGCAAATCTATAAACAGAAGTTGAAAAAGCCTCAAGAGCATCATCATAGATTTTGGTTCCAAATTCTTTTATATAGAGTTCAAATGGACCGGTTATGCATACTCTGAGCTTGTTTATCCTCATTTCCTTTAATGCTTCAACCTCCGGAATTATAGCTTTACTTTTTTTTATGAGATATGGGGCCTCTTGATTCTCCTCTCTCCTTATTATAGATAAAAACATCTCGTTCATGTCTCTAAACTGAGGATAATTTGGCAATTCAACAACTTTTGCTTTCATTATGAATGCTCTCTTTACCATTTCTCTATACTCTTTACTTTGAAAATTCATTTCTACCCATTCTCTATCTATTCCCTCTGGTAATGGAAAACTGCCAATGTCATCAAATATCATATTTCTCACCCATTCAACTGTGATAACAATCCTTTCGATTACCTCTCTTTCCTTTTTTCATCTTCTAATTCTCCCAATTCTCCCAATTCTTCTGTCTCCTCTTCTGTCTTTCTTTTCATTATCTCTTCCCAAGCCTTTTTTGCATCGATTGTTTCTTCGTTAAGCTCAATTGTCTCTTTTGCATTCCAAATGCTTTCAAAAAATTCCTTAGCCTTTTTTGCAATTCTCTCATTTTTGGCATAGATAGCTGTTTCATAATTCTCAAAAAGTCCAGTTTGAGTTAGATTAGCAGTAGTTACGATTATCTCCTTCTCATCAACAATAACCATTTTAGCATGTATGTTGTCATTCATTTTAACACTTCCGGCTGGAAACATCTCTAAAAATCTTTTGAGTGTGAAAAACTGTTTTCTATCTTCATAAACTTCTTCAACACTTTTGAACTGCCTTCTTTCGTAGCTGGGCCATGTTATAATCCTAACTTTAACACCTCTTGCCATTAAAGGTTGGAGTTCTGCGGTTAGCCAATCGGTATAGTATATATGGGGAGAGGATATCAAGACTTCTCTTTTAGCATTCCTTATGGTTTCCTTCATTCTTGCAAGTATTTCACCGCTCCAAGGTGGGGAAGAAATTATTTCGTGTGATTTCAACTTCTTTTCGAGTCTGTAGTTTATGTAGTACAAGCCTGCAAATGCTACTGCTGTAAGAGATGCTCCAATGATGTTTAAAAGAAAGAAATTGATCGTTTCTTCAAATTCAAGTATTGCGACAACTTGAGATGTTGGGTCGTCAAAAGACCACTCAACTCTATCAACTCTGTTAAATCCTCCGTATATTATTTTTGAATTAGAGCTAACTGACGTTATTTGATAGGTTTTAAAGATATCTTCTGGGAGATCTATGGAAATCGTAATCTTTGTTACGTGAAATCCAGCTCTTTTGAAAAAATCTGGATATTCCATAGCTGTAAATCTGTATTTTCCTTTCCCCACATCTATCAAGATATTTGAAGATTTACTCTCAATTATGATTTCATATTCTTCAAGAGGCGTTAAAACCTTATTTACCGATAAGAGAAGATAATTTTTCCCATTTATCTCTCTAATCTCATATTTAATAAAACCTTCAGGGATATCTCTGACATATACATCAGATTGAATTGGGATTGGAGGAAAATTAAGATTGATTAACTCAGGAGTAGTTTCATTTATATTTTTAAATCTAATTATAAATACGTCTTTCCCCTCTTCAAGTGAGTTAAGTCTATATTCTGAGGATAGAAAAACTATTACTTGTCCATTCACATTCTTTATTGATATCAACAGTAATGATAGTAATAGCATTACAAATACAAATTTTTTCATATACCCAGCATTAGAGCACATCTTAAAATTTTTTCTAATGATACGTTAAATCCAGCAAATTTTAAATAACCTACACTAAAGCCAGAGAGAGGTGAGAAACATGAGTGATGCGGTGGTTTTCGTTGGAACGAAGCCTATAATGAACTATGTTCTTGCAACCTTAACACAATTTAATGAGGGGGCTGAGAGTGTTACAGTTAAAGCGAGAGGAAGAGCTATAAGTAGGGCTGTTGATGTTGCTGAAATAGTTAGAAATAGATTTCTACCAGGAATAAATATAAAAGAGATAAAGATAGATACTGAAGAGTTGGAGAGTGAACAGAGGAGAGTGAATGTATCTACAATAGAAATAGTGCTTGAAAAAGCTGGTTAATTAATAAATTTGGATTTATTATTTATTATTATATATTTAAGTTTTATTGGTATTATCTTTTAATTAATTTTTAATTAAAAAATTATGATGCAGATATCTAATTGTATCTTGTTTACATTATTGAATATTTATATATTGAATATAAATTGAATAATATGTTGATATAAGATATTACTTAAACAAAAATTTTTAATACTAATTAACATTAATTAACTAATTAATTGTTAACACCAGAGATAAAATTAAATTTAAGGAGGGGGAAGTGTGCACATACCGGATGGCTATCTTGATATGAAAATTGCAATTTTGTTCTTTATTCTCTCATCTATTGTGATAGCAATTTCTCTCAAAAAAATCAGGAATTTCAACACTCCACTAATAGGGACAATCTCAGCAGCTATATTTGCAGCACAAATGTTGAATTGGCCAATTCCTGGAGGAACTTCTGCACATTTCGTCGGAGGAGCTTTTGCTGGAATAATTCTAGGCCCATACGCTGGCTGTCTTGCAATGACAGCTGTTCTCATAATTCAGAGTTTTGTTTATGGAGATGGAGGTTTAATCTCTCTTGGAGCAAATATATGGAATATGGCGGTTGTTAATGTTTTCTCTGGTTATTTGATATATCAAGTTCTAAGGAAGTATGGTGAGAAACTGGCATCTTTTATAGCTGGATGGCTTGGAATAACTCTCGCTGGAATTTCAGCAGGAATTCAACTTGGAGTATCGGTTTCATTCAAATACGCTTTACCAGTTGCGGTATTAACTATGGGGTTTTGGCATGCCTTACTTGGAATAATCGAGGGATTAATAACTTCCGCTGTGGTGAGTTACATCTCTGCTCACAGCCCATATATGATTAAGGAGAGTGTAGATAAGAAGGTAGTCATTGCCATAATATCACTTGTAATTCTTTCACCAATTTTTGCTTATTCTTCTGAGATGGTGAATTATTCTGAACCTTTAGAAAATACTGCAAAAGTTCTTGGAGTTGCAGAAATGCAAAAATATACTGGAATATTCCCGGATTATTCAATTCCCGGGTTGGGGTATATTGGAACGGTATCTGGAATTGTTGGAGTTTTGATCCTTCTTTTAATTGCAAAAGCTTTAAGCATGCGAGGATAGCATGCACGAATTAATTGAAAAAACATTAAAGGAGGCATCATCATTTTTTCAAAACTTTTTAATCCATGAGTATTCGGAAAAAACCTCTCTACACCTAGTTGATCCAAGATTAAAGTTGATTGGGACTTTTTTACTGATAATTCTTGCAATCTCAACTTTTTTAGTTGAGAAAATTATTGTTTTAATAGCTTCCTCATTAATACTGGTTAGCTTTTCGAAAATAAGCTTGAGGAAATTTATTTCAAGAACGTGGTTATTTCCAGTATTTTCTTTTATAATTATGATACCACTAATTATTGCAAATCTGAATAATGTTACTTACTCAATAATATTTGCTTTAAGAGTTTTCACAGCAATCTCACTAATTCAACTTTTTATCATGACAACAAAATTTAATGAAATTGTATTTGCTTTACAATACTTTCGAGTTCCAAAGGCTTTGACTCAGATGGTTTGGATTACGTATAGATACATTATACTCATGTTCTCCGAAATATTGAGGATTTTATTAGCTAGAGAAGCAAGAAGAATCAAAGAATCATCCCATATTGAGAGTATTAAAAAAGCAGGAAATTCTTTGGGATTGTTTTTTATAAGAACTTATGAAAGAGCTGAGAGAATAAATTTGGCTATTATGGCCAGAGGTGAAATTACTTTTTCTAAAAAAACATTTTTGAGATTTGATGCTGAATCTAACTTAAAATTAGAATCTGAAGTGGTAGATGGAGGAGCAGATGAAGAAGCAGATGGAGTTTCTAAATTAAAATCTCCATATAAATCAGAAAGATCTAAGGAGTTAGAATTTACTCTAAAAAAGTTGGACAAGATATATTTAATTTATATCGTTGTAACAATCTTAATTTGGGTGATGGTGTGAAAGTTATAGAGGTTAAAGATGTCAGCTACATATATCCAGATGGATCGATAGGTGTTAAAAAAGCCTCTCTTGATGTTTATGAAAATGAACGACTTGCAATTTTAGGGGCTAACGGAAGTGGAAAGTCAACTCTTCTCATGATTATGGCTGGACTATTAAAACCCACTCGTGGCGAGGTAAGGATTTTTGGTTTAACTCCCGAAAGGAAAAATCTAAAGATTATAAGAAAGAAGGTTGGAATAGTTTTTCAAGACCCAGATGATTTTCTCTTTAATCCAACAGTTAGAGATGAACTACTACACGTTCCTCTACAACTTGAATGGAGTAAAGAAAAGATAGAGTTAAGAGTGAGTGAGATATCTAAGCTTTTTGGCTTAGATGATATTTTAGAGAAACCTCCATTTAGAATTAGCGGTGGTGAGAAAAAGAAAGTTGCGATAGCGAGTGTTGTTATTACCAATCCAGATATTTTGATAATAGATGAACCTACAGCAAACATTGATGGAAAATCCAGAAGGGAAATAATTAAAATAATGAAAAATTATAGTGGAACTCTAATTTTTACAACACATGAGCTTGAGATTGTAAAAGAAATAGCGAGTAGAGTAGTTATCATGAATCTTAAAAAAGAAGTAGTATTAACTTCTCTGGTTGATACTCTTAGAGAGGATTTTTTAAAAGAAATGGGAATAATTTAATTTTAGTATTTAACTAATATTATTAGCTAATATTTATTTAAATTTTAATTTATTTAATGTGACATGTAGCATATTATATTATTATGTGCATTATTTTATATAATTAATTATACTGTTCATAATTATACTTTTGTAAATTCTCTAAGGAAAACTGTAGCATAGCAACCTTTTGGTAAGAAAAATTTGAACTTAATCTTCGTATCAATTTCAATATCTAATCTATTAAAATCAAAAGGGATCGTAGCACACCTAAAACTACCTTTCGATGAA
>WAJX01000114.1 GCA_015523665.1 Ferroglobus sp. | reverse complement strand
TTGCTGTTAGGAGAGTGGCTGAATTTGCTGGGGAGATAGATGAGTTTGAGATCATAATAGCTGAAGATGGTTCTACAGACGGGACTGATCTGATAGCTGAGGGGCTGGCTGATAGATACGATTTTGTTAAACATTTACATAGCGATGAAAGGATTGGCAAAGGAAAAGCTTTGAAGAGAGCCTTTAAGCTTGCTAGGGGAGATATTATAATATACATGGATGTAGATCTGTCAACGGATTTGAATCATTTGAGAGCGTTTGTTCAAGCTATTAAAGATGGATATGGAATAGCGATTGCATCCAGGTTTTTAAAGGGGAGTAAAGTTGAGAGGTCTTTTTTCAGATCTCTTCTATCCAGAGTTTATAACATGATTGTTAGATTTCTCCTATCTTCAAATATCAGAGATCACCAGTGTGGATTCAAAGCTTTTAATAGGGATGTGATCTTAGATCTCGTTAAGGATGTTAGAGATGATCACTGGTTTTTCGATACAGAATTGTTGATCTTGGCTCAGCGGAGGGGGATTAGGATAAAAGAAATTCCAGTTAGGTGGAAGGAGAGTGGGAGCAGTAAGGTTAGTTCTTTGAGGGATAGTATTTACATGTTTTGGAGAGTGTTGGAACTTTCAAGGATTGATGGAAGTAAATTTCTATTTCTAACAATCTCAATAGCTATCGCAATATATCTAATGCTAATACTCTATTCTGGAGTTGAAGACCTCTACAACTCCTTCTTTAAGCTAAATACAAGCCTTGTTATCTTTGCATTCTTTATCTATCTCCTTTCATATCCAATAAGAGGGATAAGATATGTGTTTTTATTAAAAAAGGTTAAAAGAAATTTGAATTTACCCTTATCTACTGGAGGAATTGCAATAAGCCAATCAGTAAACGTTGTAACTCCGATAAGAATCGGAGATTTAGCGAGAGCTTATGTTTTTAAGAAATATGGTATCGAATATGCAAAATCTCTATCAGCTCTAACAGCTGAAAGAACATATGATCTAATTGCAATAATAGGTTTAGCTATCCTTAGTAGTTCAATACTCATGAAAGGTTTTGGGAAAGAGATAACATATGCAACATTCTTACTCCTCACATTAATCATTGGAATTTTTATACTTTCTAAACAATCAAATATCATAGGAGATATACTAAAAGATTCAAAAAACATAATCTTTTCATCAGAGTTTCCATTGTTATTCATTTTGTCTGTATTTATATGGCTTATAGACATTTTAACCTGCTATTTAATTTTCATGAGTTTTGATAATGATTTTATAATCGTAGCTTTTGGTGTTACAATAGGAAATATTGCAAAGATGATTCCAATAACCCCCGGTGGAATTGGTAGTTATGAAGCTGTTTTAGGATTGATCCTATCAACGAAATACAGTATTTCAAATTCTTTAGCAGTTGCAATAGTAGATCATGCTATTAAAAATATTGCAACTGTTTTTCTCGGTTTTATTTCAGCGATAAAATTTAACATAAGTTTAAAGGAGTTGAAAAGGTGATGGTAATACTAAACATAGCCCTTTTCTTAGCTATAAATTTCATATTTTCACAACTCCTTAAGCCTGCTTATATTTCAAAATTCTTGAGCTTAATACTCATCTCCCTAATCTCATTCATCCTCTCCCATTTTCTATCTTTTAACCTTTCTTTTCTCATATCATTCATAATAGTGATCTTAATTTGTATAATAAGAATGTACAATAAAATAAGATTGGATTTAGAAATGGAGATTTCATTCCTCATAGTTTTTCTCTTCTTTCTGTTTTTGAGGAGTTTAGTTCCAGATGCTTTTGGTGCTGAGAAGCTTATGGACTTTGCATTTTTGAATTCTGTTTTAAATGCTGAAAGATTCCCTCCAAATGATCCTTTTTTTGCTGGCGGAAAATTGGACTTCTACTATTATTTCGGATATGTCATTTCGGCTGTAATAACAAAGATTAGCTTAGTTGATGCTGAGATTGGGTTTAATATCGCCATGGCCAGTATTCCCGCTTATTCATTTATAATAGCTATGGGAATTTTCAGAGAGCTCAAAGTGAATGAATACATATCAACAATTCTCGCTCTGTTTTCTGGAAATCTATATTCCGTTTACGAGTTTTTAATGGATATGTATTTGAGAAGGTTGCCCACCTTTCTATACTATTGGAACTCAACAAGGATAATAGACGATAAAACGTACAAAAAGGTTATAACGGAATTTCCATATTTCAGCTTTATTCATGCAGATTTGCATGCTCATGTTTTAGCTATACCCCTAATTCTCCTATTAATCGCTGTCCTTTATAAATATCATAAAAATGGTGAGCTTGGTTTTTTAATTCCAATTCTTAATTTCTCTCTCTTCATCACAAATTCTTGGGATGCTCCAGCATTCATCATTTTAACATCAATAGTTGTTTTAAAGAAAAGAGAGGGTAAGCTTTTATTAATCCTTTCCGTAATTCCGATAATACTATATTCATTAACTCTAAGTTCAAATCCATCTGTTTTTCTGACTAACGAGAGAGCAAACATCTTTCAATTCCTCGCTTATTGGGGTATACTCCTACCTTTAGCTTATCTCTACTTCCACAACGAGATCAGACTTTTTCCTCACATACTTTTATTCTTCTTCCTTTCCCCTTTTTTACCAGCAGTATTCCTAACTCTCCCCCTCCTAATATATTCCATCATCAAAAGAGATTTCGTATCGTTCTTAGTAATCACAGCTATAATATATATATTCCTATGTGAATTTGTAGCGATTGATTCCAGATTGAATACTTATTTCAAATTCTACCTCCTTTCTTGGCTTTTCTTATCAATTCCAGCTGGAGTTATGATTTCAAGAGCTTTTGAAGGTAGATATAAAAAAATTGCCGTAATATTTTTGGCAATCTCTTTAATTTATCCAACTATTGCAACTCCTTTAAGACATTATAAGGCAGATTTAACTCTGGATTCATCGAAATTTCTAAAAGAGTGGAGTTTAGGAGACTATAACGCTGCAATATGGTTGAGAGATAAAAAAGGAGTTATCGTTGAAGCTGCGGGAGATTGCTATACATATGGCGGGAGAATTTCTGCCTTTTCTGCCAAACAAACAATAGTCGCTTGGCAATGTCATGAAGTGCAGTGGAGAAAGAATGCAAATGAACTCATAAAAAGAATGAATGATGTGAGAACTATTTATACATCAAAGAATTGTAGTGAAATAGCAAAAATTGCAAAGAAGTATGAAGCTAAGTACATAATTCTCGGAAAACTTGAGAGAGAGATGTATGATGCAAAAGAGGAGAGATTTAGTTGTCTAAAAGAGGTATTTAGGTCTTATAACACCATAATTTACGAGATCGAATAATTAATATATCTAAAAACTAAAAATGCTGTGATGCTCATAATTCCCGGATCGAATGGTGATTTAGCTGTAAAATTATCAAAGTTTTTAAAAGTTCCTCTAACGATAATCGAAATAGAGAAACTTAAGAATGGTGAAAAATATTTAAGAATAGGTGAGAGTGTTGAGGGAGAGGAAGTTTACATAGTGAACACTTTTTATCCAAATCCAGATGAAATAGCACTTGAAAACATTTACATAGCTGATACAGTAATTAATTATGGAGCTAAGAAAGTTTATGGGATATTTCCATATATAGCATATTCAAGGAGGGGTTGGAGGTTAATTAAAGGAGAGGCTATGCAATTAAAGATTCTTGAAAAGTTAATATACGATTACTATGATGCAGTTTATACCATAGATTTCTATGGGGATATGGAAGTCAATAACATATCAGCTATGGATCTAATTTCAAATTATTTTCTTGAAAATTACGAATATGAGAATCTAATAGTCATAGGGCCAGATGAAGAATCAGCCAGATGGATTCCGAATATTGCGGATGCTCTTGATGCAGATTATCATATAATGAAGAAGATAAGGATAGATGCTGAAAATGTAGTTATAACCTCAGCCCCTGGAGATTTAAAAAATAGAGATGTTCTAATAGTAGATGACATCATTTCAACAGGAGCTACCTCAGTTCAAGCTGTGAAGAAAGTAAAGAGTGCTGGAGCCAGAAGAGTTGTTGTTGCCAGCACTCATGCTTTAATAGACAGAAAAGGAGTTGTTAATATGCATATAGCCGGGGCTGATGATATATTCGCAACAAATACAGTTTTAAGTCCGGTAACAAGAATTGAAGTAGCTGAACTGCTAACCCCCATCATTTCCACTGGAAATCCCCAATAAAATTTAAAAACTTCTTTTACAACTTCTCTACATTTTCTCTCAACATTAACAATCTCTTTTTTAGAAATTAGTCTATTTGAGCTTTTCAAGAACTATAGCCGGACAAACTCTTCTAACTCCCTCTATCTTTCCAATCTTTTCTGAGATTATTTTAGCCAACTCATCTCCATCTCTAGCCCATATTTCTGCCATGATCATATGATCTCCACTTGTTATATAAACAGATCTTGCAAAATCAAAATCTCTAAGTTTTTTCGCTATTTCAAGAAATTTATCTGGCTCTGTATCAACGCCAGTTAGAGAGACAACACCATACCCAAGTTTTTCATGATCTAAAAGGAGCGTATAACCCTTTATAATTCCCTTCATCTCAAGATTCTTAACTCTCTTTCTAACAGCTGCTTCAGTTATCCCCAGTTCTTTTGCAATCTTCGTTAAAGGGGTTCTCGCATCCTTAAGTAAGATTTCTATTATCTTTGCATCTTTCTCATCCATATTCCGATTCTCTCAACAAATTATTTATTTTTTTCGCATAATTAGTAATAAAATCTAAACAAAAAAGATTTATATTCGAACCAATAAAGTATATTTGGTGATATATATGAGTATTAGAGAAATGACGAAGAAGTTTTTGAACGAAGCGTTTGCTGGAGAAAGTCAGGCACATATAAGATACCTGATCTTTTCGGAAAAGGCTAAAGAAGAAGGTTTTGAGAATGTCGCAAGACTTTTCAAAGCCATCGCTTTCGCAGAATTTGTTCATGCACGAAATCACTTTGAAGCACTCAATGAAATAGAGAGTAGCTCTGAGAATCTCCAAAAAGCGATAAATGGTGAAACTTATGAAGTCGAAGAGATGTATCCATCATTTAAAGCTGTTGCAGAACTTCAAAATGAGAAGAGAGCAGTTAGAAGTATGAGATTTGCCTTGGAGGCTGAAAAAATACATGCATCTCTCTACACAAAAGCGAAACAGGCTGTTGAAGAGGGGAGAGATGTAGATATAGATAGAATCTATATTTGCGAGGTTTGTGGATACACTACAGAGAACAAACCAGTGAGATGTCCCATTTGTGGTGCTGGCAGTGAGAGATTTAGAGAGTTTTGAAAAGTTTTTAATAAAATTTGTTATAAGTTTTTTTAGGTGATAGAATGGCGAGTGAAAAGCTTAAAGAAAAGCTTAATGAGGCTATCTCCAGAGAGATGCAGGTTTCAATTCAGTATATGTGGCAACATATATTAGCAAAGGGTTTTGAGGGAGAAGTTGTCAGAGCTGAATTGAGAAGGATTGCAATTGTAGAGATGACCCATGGAGAGCTTATAGCTGAGAGATTATCATACCTTGGTGGTATCCCAACAACAAAGCCTGCTCCAATCACAATTGGAGATACGGCAAAAGAGATGATCGAAATTGATAAGAAGGCAGAGGAGGAGGCTATAGCTCTATATAAGGAGATTATAAAATTAGCTATGGAAGAAGGAGATTATGTAACCGCTAAGCTATTCGAGCAGATACTTGCTGATGAAGAGACTCATCATGACTATTTCAAATCAATCCTTGGAGAATAAGTGGCAATAATCCATTTGAGCATGTTAAGTGTGAAAAGTGAGATTAACAAATGATGTATAAATAATATAAATGAATAGAATATATAAAAAAATATTAAAAGGTGATTTAAATGGATGAAGAAGTTGCTGAAAATCTCAAAAAATCCTTTTCTGGAGAGAGTCAGGCTCATGTGAAATACCTTATCTTTGCGGAAGAAGCTAGATCTAAAGGGTTAGTGAATCTAGCAAGAGTTTTTGAGGCGTTTGCATATTCAGAATACGTTCATGCAAAGAATCATTTAAAAGTGTTGGAAAGTGTTGATGATCCCATTAAAAATCTTGAAAACGCAATAAAAGGAGAAGTATACGAGGTTGAAGAGATGTATCCTAGTTTTTACGATGACGCTATAAAGAAAAAAGAGAGAATGGCTGCAACAAGCTTTAGATGGGCTATGGAAACTGAAAAAAGACATGCTGAAATATACAGAGAGTTAAAGGTTTTAGTAGAGTCTGGAAGAGATAAAGCTTTTAATAAAAAATTATATGTATGTAGTGTCTGTGGGTATATTTTCGAGGGAGAACCGCCTGAAGTTTGCCCGATATGCAGTGTTGGAAGAGATAGATTTAGAGAATTTTGAGTTTTCTAATCGCTTCGATTGCTAAATCTATTTCTTCTTTTTTAACAAATCCGATGATTGCTGAATCACAGTATTTAAATGCAAATCTGAAAGCCATCTCTGGATTGAGTTTTCCCGCTGCCAATACCTTCATTCCAAAAATCTTTTTTTCATTTTTCTTAGCCATTTCCAAAGCTTTTAAAGTTAACTCAAAGTTAGGACTCATATAAATTCCAAGTGGATTTAGAGGAGAGAGATATGCTTCAATTTCTGGAAAATTGGATTCAATTCTCTGTATAACCTCCCCGGGATTGTGAGTCGCTATACAAGGAATTGAATCTATTTCTTTAACTTTCTCCACAAACTTGTCTATAATCCTCTTACTAAGAGAGTCGGCAAGAGAGGCATGTAGAAAAACATAAGGTGGATTCAAATCACTTATATCGTCAATTTGGCCAATTTCATCAATGGTTATGATTACATTTAACTCCATCTCATCCCTTACTAATTCCACAGCCCTTATTAATGTAGGATAAGGAATTACATGCACCCACGGATAGGCTTTTTCGGAAAAGTATGCAAAAAGTTCTGCCATAAGTTTTGGGTTGTTATAAAACTTTTTATAATATTCGTAAGCCTTTTCACCAAATTGTGAAGCTCCAATGAAAGGTGAACTCCCATGTATGATTGGAGGTACCTGCCTCGTTCTTTGCATCTGTTGTGATGTATTTACACCCATCCATATAATTATCCAATAAAAACTTAAATTATTATCGGAACATTTTAAAATCTAAAACGATCAAAAAATAGAGAGGGTTTAGCAACATGATTATGACATTAAAACATTAAAACAATAATACAAAAAATAATAAAAATAAATAAATAAGGCCGGGGTTGCAGAGAGGCACTGCGCGGGCCTGGAGAGCCCGTGTGCCGTAAGGCACGCGTGGGTTCAAGTCCCACCCCCGGCGTTTATAAACTCATCTGATTTCTATAATTCTATAAATGTATAAAAATTAATAATTATTATAAAATGATAATTTACACAATAAATCTACCTTCTACTTTTACTCTTTAATATTTTTATTTAATTTTATTTAATTTAACATCAGAAATAAATGTCAAAGCACTCAGAAAAGTATCCAGAAAAAATTTTAACATCACAAACAACATCTTATTATGCTCACTTTCAAAGAGTTTGCAGAATTTTGCAGTGTTATAGAGAAGATTTCATCAACTTTAGAACTTTCATCAAGAATCTCAAGTTTCATAAAGAACTTAGATGACAATGATCTTTATAACGTCATCTTATTCATCATGGGAAAGATCTACCCTCCTTGGGATGATAGAGAGATTGGTGTTGGCATCGGTCTGCTATATGAAGCTCTAAAACAGGCAACTGGGATAAGTAAAAGAGAGATAGAAGATTTAATAAGAGAGAAGGCAGACATGGGATTGGCTGCTGAAATGATAATCGCAAAGAAGAAGCAAACCACTCTTTTCCAAGAAGAGCTAACAATAGCAAAAGTTAGAGAGATATTTGATGAAATGGCAAAACTTAGTGGAGAGGGGAGTCAGAAAAGGAAGGTAATGCTCCTCACAGACATATTCATATCTTCAACTCCAATAGAGGCCAGATATATAACAAGATTGATACTAGGAGAGATGAGGCTTGGAGTTGGAGAGGGGATAATCAGAGATGCTATAGCCAAAGCTTGGAATTTAGATGCAAATCTCGTAGAAAGGGCATATATGATATCAAATGATTATGGGAAAGTAGCTGTTGTTGCAAAGAATCAAGGAAAAAAGGGGCTTAAATCTATGAAAATAACCCTTCACAGTCCAGTTAAGATGATGCTCGCTCAGGTAGCTGAAAATATAGATTCTGCTGTAAGAGAGATGGGAAAAGCAGGAGTTGAATGGAAGTTTGATGGATCACGAGTTCAGATTCATTACGGAAATGGTAAAGTCACAATATTCTCCAGAAGGCTCGAAAACGTAACTTCAGCTCTTCCCGAGATTGCAGATGAGATAAGGAAGAATGTTAAAGAAGGAGTTATTCTCGATGGAGAAGTAATAGCAGTTAAAGATGGTAAGCCGATGCCATTTCAACATGTTTTGAGGAGATTTAGGAGAAAACATGATATCACAAAGATGGTTGAAAAAATTCCTCTTAAAGTTTACTTTTTTGACATAATTTACGATGGAGAAGAGTTAATAGATTTTCCTCTTAAAGAGAGAAGAGAGAGACTTATGAAAGCTGTAAAGGAGAGTGAAATCTTAAAAATAGCCGAACATATAATTACCTCCGATCCTAAAGAAGTTGAAAAAATATACTCTTCCGCTCTTAACGCTGGGCATGAAGGAGTGATGTTAAAGAATCCAAACTCTCCCTATATTCCCGGAAAGAGGGGAAAGCACTGGTTAAAGCTAAAAGCTGTTATGGAAACCTTAGACTTAGTTGTTGTAGGTGGAGAGTGGGGAGAGGGGAAAAGAGGGCATTTGTTGAGTTCTTTCGAGCTTGCATGCTTAGATGATGGTAAACTCGTTAAAGTTGGAAAGGTTGCAACTGGATTTACAGATGAGGATTTAGAAGAATTAACAGAGATATTTAAACCATTAATTGAATTCGAAGAGGGGAAGAGAGTTATATTTCAACCAAAATATGTTTTTGAAGTAGCTTACCAGGAGATACAGAAAAGTCCCAAATATGAGAGCGGATACGCATTGAGATTTCCAAGATTCATAAGGCTTAGGGATGACAAAAGTGTTGATGAGGCTGACTCAATAGAGAGGGTTGCTAAACTCTATGAAGGTCAGTTTAAGAGGTGACATCCAGTAATCTCTCAACCAGCCATTTAGCATCAAATTTCACAAGATCGTCATAACCTTGCCCGTTTCCTATGAAAATGATTGGTTTTCCAGTCACATAAGTTATGGAGATTGCTGTCCCTCCTTTTGGATCAGCGTCCATCTTTGTTAGAATTGTTCCATCTATTTTTATAGCTTCATTGAACATCCTGGCTCTTTCAATTGCATCATTCCCAGCTATGCTTTCATCAACAAATATCGTTAAATCTGGAGATGTAACTCTCTTTATCTTCTCAAGTTGATCTATTAAATTCTTTTTAGTATGCATTCTTCCAGCTGTGTCTGAAAGAACCACATCTATTCCTCTGCTTTTAGCATGTTTCAGAGCGTCATATATAACAGCTGTCGGATCTGCTCCGAGTTTATGCTTTATCAACCTAACCCCAAGATTTCTTGCATGCACTTCCAATTGCTCTATCGCACCAGCTCTGAAGGTATCTCCAGCAGAGATGACAACTGAATAGTTATTAGCAAGTAGTCTTTTAGCAACCTTAGCAATAGTTGTTGTTTTACCAGTCCCATTAACACCAACAAATAGAATATGGACAGGTTTCTTTTCTTTAATTTTTTCAGCTATAAATTCATCAAAATCAAAGAATTCTCTCCCAAGAATTTCAAGTAGTATTGTTTTAAGTTCACCAATAACAAGAGATGATAGTTTTTCCCCTATCTTTTTCCTCTTTCCATTCAATCTTTCTCTAAGCTTCTCCAAGATCTCCTCAACAACCTCAAATGCAACATCACTCTCAAGTAAAATCATCTCAAGTTCTGAGAGAATACCATCTAGTTTCTTCTTATCTATAATTATCTCTCTATCGATGATTAACGCTGAAACTTTCTCTTTAAATCCTATCTCCCCTTCGTCAATTTTTTTATTAAAAATGGATAACTTCTCTTTCAAAAAATCAAACATAGTCCATCCCTATTTATTTTATTATATCATAATTCTTACTTATTTTAATAATCTTTCTTTAATCTTTTATCTTATCCTACTTTTTCTCCTCGCCTTTTTCAGCTTCTTTACTCAACTTTGCTATTTCTGCTTGTAATTTCTCCATCTGGCTTGCTATTTGATTTAAAACTTCTTGAAGTTTTCTTGTTGTTTCTTCAATCCTCTCCCTTTTAGATTTAAGATACTCAATCGCCTCTCCAACTTCTCTTTCAACCACAACTCCAGCTCCTATGTCAACTAACATCTTTTTACTCTCGTTCACATTAACGTATGCAAAAACTCCTCCACCCAAATTCATCAGAGCTTCAACATCATTTTCAAGATTCTGAAAGAATTCCAAACTCTCTATAGTTCGCTGAAGTTCGTTTTTTACTAATTCCATTTCAACAATTCTTCTCTGAATTCCTTCCGCTTCACTTCTTAGCTGTTCAAGAAGAACCAACCTTTGTTGGATTTCTTTCTCCATGTTATCACTCAATTTCTTTTACTCCATTTATCTTAATAAGATTTCTCTTAACCTTATGATTACTACCTATTAAAGACAATGTTTTCTCAATTGCAAATCTCTCATTTTTCGCCTCAACAACTTTTACAAATTTCATCCACTTCTCCCCACATCTAAAAGCTCCTTTCACTTCAAATCTCATAAAAATCCCTCCTTTACGTTAAGGTTATCATAAACACTGTTATTCAAAGTCATTCACCAACTTAGTCAATACATTTGCATTAAGCTAAATGAATCCAAGAGCTTCCTCAATTACTCCAAGCTCAAATCCTGTTGTATCTTCTCCAACTATATACCCACGAGAGTTTGCAACCAACCCTGTACCAACCATATCGCTCCCAAAATTTACTGTACCTGTTAGAGCTTCAACACCTAAAACTTCTTCAACTCTTTTTATCTCCCATTCGTTAGCATTTGGATTTAATAAAGCCCCATTATTTGTTGCAACTCCTGCCATTCCGACAGTTTTTATTCCCCCAATAGTACCTCTTGAAACTTCAACATCCAAAAAACTCCTTATATTCTCAATTATCCTCTCTTCAGCTTCTGGATGAACTATAGCCCCAGAATCGTTTGTTAAAGCTATATTTCCAAGACATGTCATCCTAGTCTCAACAATTTTTACATCCATCTTTTTCTTTATTCTCTCAATTTCTTTTCTCATCGCATGATTACTTAACAGAGCACCATTCGAATTCAAGGCGAGCATAGCTCCAACCAATTCTGAACCAGCTATTGTTGTATACACAACCTCAACTCCGAGTTCTCTCAACATTTCAATAGCTTTTTTATCTCTCACACCAACCACAGCAAATTCATCGCAGAGTTTTATGTAAAGTCCGATGAGTGGGTTTCCGTTAATGGATAGTTTCATGCTTACTACCATGTCATTTATTTATTTTATTATATCATATTTCATCGTCTGGTTAACTCATCTAACTTACAAGCTCAACCTCAACTATACCGTCATCAAACTTCACAGCCCTAACCCTTATTCTCGCTGGAGGTTTTTGACTACCTCTTTCCCATATCTTCTCATTAACACTCTTATCTATCTTCACATTCTCTGGTTCAACTTTCATGTGTCTACTGAGGAAATTTCTCACATATTTAACAGCTTTCTTAGCCCTAAGCCATTTAGGATATTTCTTCATCTTCTGTCTGAGGCGTATGGAGTATATCCTCTCAGCAACTATCCCAGCCATACTCCCACCTCAACTATACTTTAAGCGTTTTAGTTCTCCAAAATCTTCTTTTTGGACTTGTAAACACTTTTCTCTTAGTTTTTAACGTTATCCATACAGGAGCTCTTTTATTCTGCTTTAAAAACTTCCCAAGCCTTTTTTTCACTCCAAGAGTTTTCTTACCCATTCTATCCCCTCATTCCAATTTATTTCAAATTTTTATTATTAAATTTTTATTATTTTTTCTTTTCTCACTTTTTACTTCCTTCTATTTTCTTAATCTTTTTCTTAATCTATCTTCCCTTTCTTTTATTAATCCACATTTATATTTTATTATTATCTTCTCCTTGATACGATTGAAATTGTATACTATCACAAGTTATATGTTAATCCATCTCATCCCTATATTTTTAATTACATTTTTATTGTAATTTTATTATTGTAATTTATTATTATTTCCTTATTATCCTAGTCTCTCTCCTCTTAGGCATAACTCTCTTTAGAATCTCCACCAAAGTTTTATCACTTATTTTATTCGTTATCTTTCCAGATTGAGCTAACGATATGAGTTGATTTTCAACAGCTTCAGCAACATCTGGATGAGCCAACTTTAATCTGGACAATCTTTCCTTTGCTTCTGGCTCCAATATAGCTCTAAGAATTGCTTTTTTCTGAGCTTCAATTTGTCTAGCTATTTCTTGCTGTTTTACAAGCTCCTCTAATTCTTTCTCTCTTCTCGCTTGAAGTTCCATCAGTCTTCTCCTTCTGATTTCCTCAAGTTCATCCATAGAATCACCCCCAAATCATCTCCAATATTTCTCCAAAGACGGGATTTCCTTAACAAGCTCTTCCTTTAGCTCGTTTGCAATTTTATCGAGGAATGATCTCCCTTTTGGTGTAACAACTCTACCTTCATCAGTCCTCTTAACAAATCCTGCCTTCTCAAGTTGTTGTAAAGCTTTCCTTATTATTGAACCACTCCCCTTTCTAAACTTAGGTCGTTTGGAGCCTCTCCTCTTTCTACCTCCATAAACCGTTCTTAACCTTTCTATACCAACTGGTCCATCTGTATAGATCTTTCTAAAAATTGAAGCCACTCTAACATACCACCAATCTTCTCTCTCTGGCGATCTCTCTTTATGAACTCCAGTCTTTACGTATTTAGCCCAATCAGGTGGTTGAAATTCTTCCATCTTTTTGAGTTCTTCAGCAACCTTTTCTATTAACATTTCAGGAGGAACGTTATACAGCATTTTATCACCTCTTAAACTTCTTAAAAGTTAATACAAACCCTCTTAAATCTACAAGTTCACCATCAACTTTTGAAGCTATCTCCCTTGCTAACTCCCTTCTATCCTTATTAACGAAATTCCTAAAATTTTTGAGCAATTTAACTTTCACAACTCCCTTTTTCTCAAGAAGCATATTTATCTCCTTAACCACTCCCTCGGTTATTCCTTTTTTCCCAATATTGATTGCCACAATCTGCGTGTAGAACCTCTGATTTAAAAAACTTTCTTAGCAAATTTTAAGTTAAAATCAACACTGTTAAATGTTTCAAAATTTATGATAGAGTAGAATGATTGATAAAGTCAAATAAAGATAAGAGATTCCAAATTCCAAAGCTCTATAGTTGTGATTACTGTTTGTTATCTTCAAGAAACAATTTTCAATGGTAATGCGTTACCAATATATAAAATATACTAAATATAGTTTATATAAAAGTTTATATCTGTGTTTAGCAAAATTGTTTAGCAAAATTCATCAAAACGGGTTTGAATTTACAAATTTTGATGAATATTTAAAAATATACGATAAGTTATAAACAATCTTTCTTTTATAATCCCGAAACTTTTTAATATTTTTTATAATCCTCTATAATGACAAAACATATGGAAAAGTATATATAGTAATTGTGAGTATGAGATAATGATTAGGAGGT
>WAJX01000113.1 GCA_015523665.1 Ferroglobus sp. | reverse complement strand
CCAGATCTAAGATTTATTGAGTTTGAAGTTGATGTGAGAGAAGTGAATTTCCCATACATCCCCACATTTTTGATGTTTAGAGAAGGTGAATCAGCAATTGAAGCTGTTAAGAAAGTTTTAAGAGAAAATACGGTTATTCTTGTGGATGGTAGCGGAATAGCCCATCCAAGAAGGTGTGGATTAGCAACATACATCGGTGTCAAACTTTCAAATCCGTCTATTGGTATAACAAAAAAGAGGCTTTACGGAGAGGTTGAAGAACCAAAATATGTTGGAGATTCAAAACCGATATTAGATGGAGAAGTTATAGGCTACTCCTTTAAAAGTTGTAAGAGATGTAAGCCGATCTACATATCCCCAGGACATATGGTGTCAGTTGAACAGGCGTTAACAATCGTTAAAAAATGTATAAAGAATTATAAACTTCCAATTCCGATTAAAAAAGCTCACGAAATAGCAAAGAAGGAGAAACTAAAATATCTCTCCGATCTCAATTCCACCATTTAATGGTTTTTCATCCGCTGTAACTATGACTGCAGTTGATGGACAACCCTTATCACCTTTTACTCTTAAAACAGCTTTCCCTCCAGCAATACTCGCAGCATAGTTACAAACACTATACAAGCCATCACTCTTAACTGGAAAGATAGAATTAGCTTTTCCTTCTATCACAGCATTCCTCAACTTCTCAACTTTTTTAACAGATATCCCTCTTTTATCAATAACTTCCTCACCATTTAAAATCTCTCCATAGAGAAATATTCTGTCCCCTCTTTTTGGAGTATTTCTAATTTTAATATCCCTCATACCAATAATATTAATGGAGAAAAAAGATTGTGTCGTACTCACTATATTTTCAGTACTTGCAAGAATTACTTTTCCATTGAATTTACTCTTAAACTCCTTCAAAAATCTTAAGCTATATTCAACATCATTACCGGTTGATAGAAGAGCTACTTTTGGTTCTATAAACCTACATAAGCACTCAATTTTTGCTTGATTTGCCATAATCTCTGCAACCTTATCCAGTGATGTTGTAATACTGTCATTTTCCTTCTCACCTATCCCAGCGTAGCTTATAACGAATGAAGAGATAGTTATAAAATTCCCTAAATCAAATGTTACTGAATTTCTTTCCTCATAAAAATCCATTTTTGGTATTACAAGTGATGGCTTAAAATAGAAGCCTAAGTTTTCCAAAGTTGAAAGATATAAAACTATAGCATGCCTGATCAATTCACTCCTCGATATTAGAAATTTAGAAGAAAGTTCATCAAGTCTTTTCACCAAGTTTTTATCAATTCTGAAATTTACGATCATTTGGAAAATTTTTAAGGTAGATAGATATTTAATTTTTTACGTGGAGATAAGAGATATCGGAGAAAGACTTGAAATCGGTAAAGAGATCGAATTTAAAGTCATCATAGGAGGAGTGGTTACTAGATTAATGTGCTCTCCAGAGAACTTAGAGGAGTTATTAATCGGATTCGCCATAACTGAGGGACTCTCAAGCAATCCAAAAGTTTTTGTTGAAGGAGATGTTGGAATTATTGAAAATATTGAAAATGTAAATTTCAGCATAAATACTTCTGGATGTATTGGAATATATACAGAAAATGATTTTGGGAGAGTTACTCCGAAGAGAAGGTTCACAATAAAGGAGATAATGGAAAAAATCAAGATCCTGAATAACGATGTTTATAAAAAAACGAGAGCTTACCATATTTCAGCAGTTGTTGGAAAAAGTGTTGTTTCTATGGCGTATGATATAGGTAGACATAATGCGGTTGATAAAGCGATAGGGATGGCATATAAAAAAGGAGTAGACTTCTCACAACATTACTTGGTTCTTACCGGAAGGATATCTAAGGGAATAGCTATTAAGTGTGTAAGAGCTGGAATCCCCCTCATAATTTCTAAAGCTTCGATATTTGATTCTGCAATAGATGTTTGCAAGAAAAGTGGACTTTCAGCGATCTCCATTGCAAGTGGTATAGCAATCAATAATGGAGCAATCAAATTTTTATAATAGTATATATGTATACATAACACTTTATAAAAAATTATAAAAAAATAAATGAAAAATGAAAAATAAGTAAGGTAAGTTAAAACCAAAAGTTAAAATAATGAAATACTAAGCTTTAGATATTAAAAATGATTTTCTCAACTCTTCTGATACATCCATTTCACCATCCTTAGTTATAATTTTTCCTTTTTTCACTAATATCCTATCTCCACTCTTTAATCCAAGCTTGTTTAGAGATGATGGCATTGCCAGTATTACATACTCTCCATCCTCCGCCCTTTCAAGAGTTGTAGCATTGAATCTACATTCATTACATAAATCACAACTCTCAGATATCAGAGCACATAACTTTTCAACAACATCATCGTTAATAACATGCTCAAGCTTACAACTCATTTCATGAGATATATCTTCCTCCAATTCAAGAAATTCTGTAAAAAATTTTTCAAAAATGAGATGATAACTTTTTATTTTTTCAGCAATCTCTCTACCTTTTTTTGTTAGAGTAACTCCCCTATATGGTTGGTAATCAACATAACCTTTTTCACTAAGCTTTGAGATCATCTCAGTTACACTAGCTGGTTTTACATTTAATTTCCTAGCTATATCTTTAGTCTTTGCTATTCTCTTCTCCATTCTTTCAATATCATATATAGCTTCGAGGTATTCTTCAATCCTCTCCATTTCAGATCCTCCAAAAGAATATTCCCTGCTTTTTTGTCAATCTCCTATTGCCACAAAAAGGACAGTAAAGATTGGGGATGTGAAGAGGGCCACTATATCCAGTAACTCTCCTAATCTTTAAATCAAACTCGCTCCCACATCTCGCACAGTACAATTCATTAATTTCATTCATAGATCTTAATTTAACTTTAAGTTTTTAAATTCTATCGGAGAATCGGTAAAACTTATGTTTATTTAAGATGAACTCTCTCATGTGAAAATAGAATACATCTATTTCCCAGAAGAAAAAGATTATTCAGAACTTTTAAAGGAGAAAGTTAGAGATTTTAAAGTTAGTATTGAAAAAAGAGGCGAGATAGAGGTTTTAGCAAAATCTGAGTATGGTATAATTGGAAAAGTTAATGGAATTGAGTTCATAGTAGCTAAAAATTTGAGCTTGCCAGAAGAAGACGTTATAAAAAAGACTGTAATAATCTTAGAGGATAAAGACGATCTAAATGAAGATTTTATACTCGGAAAAATAAGTTTCTCAGATAGTGAAATTTATATGAATTGTAAATTTGATGAAAACTTCTTTTATTATAATTTTCCTCTCTTTGATATAAGTTTAACAAAAGCGACGCTCCTCATAGAAGGAAATGAGATGAATGCAAAAGATCTTAACAGAAAAAGTGACAAACTCATAAAAAAACTTAATGAGATGTCCAACATAGCAAAAAAGAGTGATTCAATATCAGAGTTGGAGAGAATAGTATCAGATCTATCGACCTTACAACTTGAACTCTTCACAAAGTTCTCCACTTTTAAAGAATACAATGAAGAGATTTTCTCTTCTCTAAATAAAACTGAATACCTTGTAAGAAAATTCTTTCCAAATACAAAATCTCTAAATCTCAAAGTTCAAAATATAAAGGATAGATTTGAATATTTAAGGTATACTGAATCTCTAATCTCACAGACAATTGATGGAGTTAGAGACGTATTAACCCTGATAAAGTTAAGACTTGATATATTAAGAAATAGAGAATTTGTTGAGATACAAAAAAGTCTTAACAAATCTTCAGTTCAAAATGTTGAAATGCAGAAAAAGACAACATCTCTACAAGCTGCAGCTGTTGTTATAGAATTTGTTGCAGTCTTTTATTACACTCTTAAGAGTTGGGAGCACTTTTTGAGAGATACGCTTTTTACAACCCCTCCACTCCTCAGATTTTTAATTTTACTCATTTTCACATTTTCTGTGATCTATTTCACAAAGATTTTGGCCAAATCAATTGAAAAAAGAAGCTTCAAGAGAGATTTTATTATATCAACATTTATTCTCCTATTAACAGGATTTTTACTTTATTTAATCCCATTCATTTTCTCAAAAATTTAGCAACTCTAAGTCTGTCATTTATTATTTTTCTATGTTCCTCCTCTTGAGAGATTAGAAATTCGAGTAATTCTATAACCTCGGGATCATTACTTTCATCTTTCATTTTTGAATATATCTCAATCGCTCTCTCTTCAAGTTTTAAAGCTTCTCTTAGGATATTCTCAACCTTATCTTCAACTTTCAAGAGATGCACCTCCAACTATATTTCTGGGATTCTAAACAAAACTTGTGATGACGTTCTCAACTTCCTTCTTATTTTCTGATATTCGTATGTATAAAGCATAAGCCCATTTTTTGTCATTCTATCAAATCCAAAAGCTCTTTTTAGAAATTCCACATGATATTCATCTCTTACAAATATTAAATACTCCCCCCCAACATTTACCATCTCAAGTATTATCGGTATTGTGAACTTTGCCCTTTCCCTTTCATCAACGAATTCAGAAATGAATTCTAACTCTTTCCTCTCAATATAATATTCATTCCCATCTCTCGCTTGGATGAGAGGTTCTTTCTCTTTTAGCATTTCTTCAAGACTTCTTTTCTTCTTTGGAAGATGTTTATTTAAAGCCTCAACCATCTTAACTATCGTCCTATCCACTAATACCACCTTAAACTTATTTTTCTACTCTTCTCCCCAAACTTAATCTTCCTAGCCAAATTATCATTCCTCAAACTCAACTCTAATGTCTCAAAACTACCTATTACAGAAAGAGGCTCATACTCTCTCACATCTTCATATTTCTCAACCAACGGAAACTTTATCCCATTAAAGTAAAAGCCTTCTGGAGAGATTCTTTCGACATCTTCTCGTTTAAAATTTGTAATTAAATTTCCAAATCTATCTATAAATGCTACCCTACAAACCACTTCCTCTTCAGATATCTCATACTCGTAAAGATTCAGTTTAGTTATACGTTTATTTACCTCCTCAAAATAATCTAATCTCCTATTAGCGATCATAGCTCCAGCCGGAGCAAAAATATCCCTTCCATGAAACGTTGATGACAACTTGCCCACTAACTTAGAAATATTCTCATCTATTACATATACTCTCTCTATTCCATCTTCATTCGCCGAAGGATATGCTATCCCATTATCTGGACAAACAAACCAGTAATTAGATGTTTTTATTGCTAAGGTTCTTCTCTCTCCACCCACACCAGGATCAACCACTGCGATAAATATAGTCCCTTCTGGAAAGAATTTATAAGAATGATATAGGAGAAATGCTCCCTCAAAAACATTTTGAGGTGTTATGTTATGAGCTATATCTACTATCTCAACACAACTAAGTTTTCTTATAACACCTTTCATAATTCCAGTATAATAATCCCCAAAGTCTGTCAACAGAGCTATAACAACCATTACAACCTCACCATTTTTTCCATTCTTTTACCATTTTTCCCAATGAGTGATTTCATTTATATCTTTTCTCCTCCTAATTCTTGGATTTTCAGCCGGATAACCCACAGGAATTATAGCTATAGGCCTAACATAGCTTGGTATATTGAGTATTTGAGAAACCCTATCCTCATCGAAAGCTCCAACCCACACAGCCCCTAAGCCTAAGCTATGTATAGCTAAAAGCATATTCTCAACTGCAGCAGTTGCATCTTGTTCTGCATATAATTTCCCTCTCTCACCATAATACCTCATACTCCTAGGATAGTTGGCACAAACAACAATCACAACTGGTGCTTCAGCGATAAACATCTGATTTAAACTTGCTATCGCCAATTTGAGTTTTGTTTCTGGGTTTCTAACCACTATAAAATCTCTTGCTTGTAAATTTCCAGCAGAAGGGGCAGCATTCCCAGCTTTAAGAATTTCGATTATTTTATCATCTTCAATGTCTTTTGACATAAACTTTCTTATCGATCTCCTCGTATATAT
>WAJX01000112.1 GCA_015523665.1 Ferroglobus sp. | reverse complement strand
CTTTTTTATTGATACAAAGTCTGTCGAGAATTCTGCAAATCTTAAGAGATTGGAGAACTTTCTCATCTATCCCATTCTCCTCTATGTATCTATCTATAGTCTCGCCATTAACATATTCCATTTCAATCTCAAGTTTTATTGGATTTATCTTAAAAATCTTGGGAGTGAAGTTAAAAGGTTGTAATATCTTCAAAAAATAAACTTCTTTCCAAAAATTTAAGATTAAGTCTTTCTTGAATCTTTTAATGGCTATGTTTCCTTTTCTTGTAACTTCTGAATGTCTTCCTTTATATCTCATGTCTCATTAAATAAATTCGAGATGCCACATTTTCATCTAAAGCTATTTGTGAATTTGCTATCTGAACAACAAATGTGGGAAAAACTCTTATCACTCTTAAAGTTTTTCCAGGAAAGATCCCAAGTGCTATTGCTTTCTTCATTATTTCATCTCCTCCTATGATGTATTTTACTTCCCCCACATCTCCAGGCTTAAGTTCTGAAAGTCTGTATATCATTCTTTTAATTTCCTTCATACCCCTCTCACAACACTTTCCTTTTGGTATCTTCTTACCATGTGGGCAAATTGTGGGATGGCCAAGTAATGTGCAAATAGCCTCTTCAACCTCCTCACTGATTATGTGTTCAAATTTACAGGCGGATCTCTCAACTTCATCATCACTTGTCTCTAAAAGATCAGAAAGCATTCTTTCAGCTAATCTGTGCAGTCTAATAAGATTTTGAGCCACTTTCAATCCTTTCTCAGTTAGTTTATATGTATATTGTTTTTGTAATTCATATCCGTGTTTATAGCCATTATCTTCGCATCTCTTACCATTTTTATCAACTTTTTCGATATACTCTTCTTTTTCCAACTCTTTGAGCTCGCTTAGAGATAGATTAAGGTCTTTGTTTTCGAACTGATGCTCCCAAATCTCTTTTAACAGATTTTCTAATTTTTCCGTTTTTTCTTTTATTTTCATCATATTCCCCCGATATTTTTGTTATCCCAATATTTCGAGTATTGAGTTGAGTATAAACCCAATGGAGAAAGCGATTACCAAAGCTGACATAAAAACTATAAATGAGAATTTAAATCCCCTTTCTTTGATCATTACTGAAAGTTGAGCAATACATGGTACGAAGAGAGTTAAAACAACCATGGAAACTATTATTTGTCTATAAGTCAGGATTCCTTGACTAATTAAATCATATAGACCTGCTGAACCGTAATCTCTCCTAAAAAATCCATATAGAAAGATTTGAGCTGATTCTTTTGGCAATCCAAGTGCTGAAGTTGGAATAGATAAGAGTTTGATGATGTGTTGAAGCAATCCTGTTATTTTGCCAATCCATATCAGGATACTTATTAAAATAAATATTGGTAGAACTTCAGAGAAATACCACCTCATCCTTGAAAAAGTTTTTAAGAAAACGTTTTTTATAGAAGGATATCTTAAAGGTGGTAACTCGATAAAAAAGATTGGTCTCTCCCCGGGGATTATCCTTTCCGCAAATGAGCCGATTAGAAGCATAACTACAAAAATTGACACCGCCCATATAGTAATAGCCTTAAAATCAGGTGATATGCCCAAGATTATGCCAAATTGAGCTGAACACGGAATTGCGATGGCGAGTAGTAGAACTGCTATCATCCTTTCCCTTTTCGTCTCCAAAACCCTTGTAACAATGGTTGCCATAGTTCCGCATCCAAAACCTAACATTAATGGTATAACGGCTCTTCCACTGAGTCCAAACCTCTTAAACAACCCGTTGAGAAGTACTGCAAGTCTTGGTAGGTAGCCTGAATCCTCTATTATTGAAAAGGCGATGAAATATAAAAATACGATAGGAAGAACTATAACAACTGCATATCTTATTCCAAGTGTTATAATTCCATATTCACCACCAATCAATTCTCTGAGCCAGATGTATTTTATATTAGTTTTAAGCCATTCATTTAGGGGTGTGTTAATTAAGATCTCAAAATACCTCTCGAATATATCAACAACCATCTGCGCCCCAAGAACGCCAGCAAAGAAGTAAATAAAGTATAAAGCTAAGATTGCCATTGGTATTGAAAATATCGGATTCAATGTGATATCATTAAAAGTTTCTTTCCGCTGTTCTATAACTCCATCCAGAATTTTATTTGCCAATTTTTGGTATTCCATAGCAATTTTATAGGCTATGCTCATGTTCGTATCAATGCTTATATCTATATTATCCTCATAATTCAATTCTTTATCTTTAAACAAATTCTCGACATCTTGATCTCCAGACAAAAGAAGAATTGCAAGAAACCTCTTTGAAATTTTTGGGATGTTAAATTTTACAATTTTATTTTCTATCTCAAGTATCCTCTTTTCAATATCCTCAGATAACTCTAATCTAATTTTTTCAACCTCTCTCTGGGATCTTGTTAATTTTATTGTTAATTTTAGTATCTCCTCTCTAAGTTTATCGATTCCCTCTCCTTTTATGGCTATAGTTTTTATTATAGGAATTCCTAATCTCTCCTCAAGTCTCTCTACATCAATTTCAATTCCAAACTTTTTAGCTTCATCCATTGCATTTAAAACTAAGATAACGTTCTTACACGTCTCTATAAGCTGTAAAGTTAGAGGCAAAGATCTTTCAAGATTTTTTGCTTCGACAACATTAACTATAACTTTTGCATCACTTTCGATGATTATTTTCTTTGCTATTCTTTCTTCTTCTGTTATAGAGAAAAAAGAGTACATTCCCGGAGTATCTACTAGAGTTAGATTAGTTCCTTTTATTTTGCCAATATGAATATCTACAGTGGTTCCTGGATAGTTTGAGACTGTAGCATATTTTCCAGTTAATGCGTGAAAGATCACACTCTTGCCAACATTAGGATTTCCAACCAACAAAACATCAGCTTTAATCTTATCTCCATGGTGTTTATGACAATGCATTATTTTAGGGTTACCTAAAATTCATAAAAAAATTACGGTTTGAGTATGGATGTTTTATTGTTTCTCATTCCTGTTATTTTACTTACTAATAATTAATTTATAATTATTTATTTAAATTATTCTTTTAAATAAATTTATTTTAAAATTTATTATTATTAAAAAATATAATTAATATGTTATATGTCTAATTATTTTATTAGTCATTACTGATGTTCCTCATGTTCTTCGTCATGTTCTTCGTCAAGTTTGTCGAGCCCAAGCTCTTTAAGCTCTTTTTCTCTCCCTTGCTTTTTTAAATAATCAGCTATAGCTCTCCTTAATGCATCTGCAGCTAAGTTTGAGCAATGCATTTTTTGTGGTGGCAAACCTCCAAGAGCTTCTGCGACTGCTTTTTTTGTTATATTCAAGGCCTCTTTAATCGTTTTCCCCTTAGCTAGCTCAGTAGCCATGCTACTTGTTGCTATTGCAGCTCCACAACCAAAAGTTTGAAATTTAATGTCTTCGATCTTATCATCTTTTACTTTGATATAGATAGTCATCAAATCTCCGCAAACTGGATTTCCAACAGTCCCTACTCCATCAGCATTCTCAAGGACTCCAACATTCCTTGGGTTTCTAAAATGCTCCATAACTTTTTCGCTATACACATTCTCACCTCCTATAAAGTGGTGACATCATTCTAAGTCTCTCGATTATTTTTGGAACTTTTTCTAAGACGTAGTTAACATCTTTTTCATCATTCTCCTTACCAAGGGTAAATAGAACGCTTCCATGAGCCTCTTCATGTTTTAACCCAAGAGCCATTAATACATGGGATGGTTGGAGAGTTTTGGATGTGCATGCAGAACCAGTTGATGCTTGTATGTTTTCCATATCTAAGCTTAATAATATCGATTCTCCTTCGACATAATTGAATCTAACAGAGACGTTATTTGGCAACCTATCCTTTGGATGACCATTCAAGAAAGTTTCTTCTATTTTTAGCAAGCCATTAATGAGCTTATCTCTAAGCTTCTTTAATCTTTCAGCTTCACCCTTCCACTCTTGCTTAGCGATCTCTGCAGCTTTGCCAAATCCAACTATTCCAGCAACATTTTCTGTTCCACTTCTAATCCCTTTTTCTTGTCCTCCTCCTAAGATTATTGGATTCACTCTTACCCCTTTTCTGATATATAGTCCTCCAACACCTCGTGGGCCATAGATGTCGTTGGAAGAGATCGTGAGTAAATCAACCCCGAGTTTTTCAACATCAACTTCAATCTTCCCAAGACTTGCAGTGGCATCAACATGAAGTGAAGCACTAACTACATCTCTTATCTTCTCAATATCTTGGATTGTTCCTATTTCAGGATTTGCATGTTGAATTGAAACTAAGATTGTGTCATCTCTCAAAGAGTTTTCAAGTTCGTCTATTCTAACTTTCCCATAACTATCTACTGGAACAAAGCTTACATCAAATCCAACTTTTTGGAGATATTTTGCGGTATTTATTATAGAGATATGCTCTATACTACTAACAACTATATGCTTTCCTTTACTTTTATTTCTCATAACATATCCTATGAGTGCGAGATTGTTTGCTTCAGTTGCACCACTAGTAAATACTATCTCAGAACTATCAGCATTAATTAAAGAAGCTACTTCATTTCTTGCTTGTTCAACGGCATTTCTTGCCTCTAAACCTAAAGAATGTACTGATGAAGGATTACCTGGATGTTTTAGATATTTGAGCATAACTTCAATAACCCTCTCATCAACTGGGCAACCTGAGACGTAATCCATGTAAACCACATTCTCACCTCCCTTTTTTTATTAAAAACCTGAAAACTCCATCAACTTCTTCAACAGAAATAATTTCATGACCCATTCTTTCAGCCCATTCTGTAATGTCTTTTTTTGATGCTGGATCATCTGCTAAAATCTCGACTATATCTCCTTTTTCAACTCCATCTAACGCTTGTCTTGTCATGAATAATGGCATAGGACAAAACAATCCAATACAATCAACTCTCTTTTTTACGATCATATCAGTTATTTAACGCTGTTAAGTATATAATGCTTTTCCCAAAATTAAGATCATAAAAACTATTTGACTTTGTTAAACTTTAGCAATCCTTGTGAACAATCATTTTATAAAAATTGTTATGTTATTTACATTAAAATTAAAAAATAAAACAAGGTTAAAAATTAACTTTCAACAGCTTTTTTACCCTCTTCTGTAACAAACCATTTCCCTTTTTCTGGGGATTCGAGAAAACCTTTCTTTTTTAGTGGGTTAAGTCTACAACTAACTTTTGATGTAGGTACACCGATTTTCTCAGCAATCTCTTTAGAGCTTGCTGGCTTCCCTATTTCTATTAAAGCTTTCAAGATTTCTTTATTCATATCCATATCATCACCTAATTAAAAATATATGCTAAAATTTTAAACTTTTCGCACTATTATATTTCGAATTATGCTCTAATTTTGATATTATTAGAACTTTAAAATTTTAATTCTTAAAAATGTAATTTGTGAAATGTAAAAAACTTTAAAGTGTTAAATCAAAACAATATTTATGGCGAAAGTTGTTTTATGCTACTCTGGTGGACTTGATACTACCGTATGTATTCCAATCCTCAGAGAGAAATATGGCTTTGATGAAGTTGTAACTGTAACTGTTGATATAGGTCAGCCAGAAGATGAGATAAGATATGCAGAGAGGAGAGGAGAAAAATATGCTGATAAACATTATACGATTGATGCCAAAAAAGAATTTGTTAATGCAATTTTCATGCTTATAAAAGCGAATGGTGATTATGAAGGATATGTTTTAGGGACAGCACTCGCTAGACCTATTATAGCTGAGAAAGTTGTGGAGATAGCAAAAAAAGAAAATGCTGATGCTATAGCTCATGGAGCTACTGGAAAAGGAAATGATCAACTCAGATTTGACAACATCTTCTTTCAGCACGGTTTTAGAGTCATAGCTCCAATGAGAGAACTCAATCTTACAAGAGAATGGGAAATGGAGTATGCTGAAAAACATGGAATAGAAATTCCTGTAACAAAAGATAAGCCTTGGAGTATAGATGAAAATCTCTGGAGTAGGAGTATTGAAGGTGGAAAACTTGAAGATCCAAGTTATATTCCACCAGAAGAGATATACGAATGGACACTTTCAGCTGAAAAAACACCAAATGAACCAGAAATAATAGAAATAGGGTTTGAAAAAGGAATCCCTATCTCAATAAATGGGGAAAAGATGGATGGAGTTTCATTAATTAGGTATTTGAATGAGATAGGTGGAAAACATGGGGTTGGTAGAACAGATATGATAGAGGACAGAATTCTCGGACTTAAAGCTAGGGAGAATTATGAACACCCGGCGGCAACTATTCTAATAACAGCACATAGGGATTTAGAAAAACTCGTTTTAAGTAGAAGGGAGCTTAAATTTAAGAAGATTGTTGAGGAAGAATGGGCAGAACTTGTTTATTATGGACTTGTAAATGAACCTCTATTTGAGGCTCTAAACGCTTTTATAGATAAAACTCAGGAAAGAGTAACTGGATGGGTAAGAGTTAAGATTTATAAGGGAAGTTGCATACCTCTAGCCAGATCTTCAGATTTTGCGTTATACAAAGAGGAATTGACGTCTTTTGATAGTTTAGAACTTGATCAAAGATTTTCAGAGGGATATTCGAGGTTTCATGGATTACAAGGGAGGATATACAATGAGATTAAAAAAGATTTAAAGACTATTTAATAATAAAATAATTTTTTAGATTTATTAAATTTAAATATCAATAATCACAAAAGCATACCAACTATCATTAATTCTTTCCACTCTAAATTTATGTAACGTTATTGCTTTTGGTTCAAGTTTGACATTCTCATAACTCAAATTTCCACCCTTTAATACACTTTTTAGCTTAAACTCTTCATTCTCTCTAATTTTCACCCTTATTTCCTTTCCAGCGAAATATTCAACATCAAACAAAAAGAGCAACTCGTTTAGCCAGTTATATAAAAGCGTATCAACAGAATCTGATGTTAATATGATCTCTTTTTCAATGTTATTCTTAATCTTATTGACATCACAAAAAGCCTCGTAAAACGCTTTAGCTGACTCTTCAAACAATTTTTCAAGATTTTCGGCATTAACTTCAAAAGCTATATCTGCTGTATGGTCGATAAATCGATACATAATTCTTAGTGAGTGGTTGATGTTAATAACATTAATTGATAAAGATGGATTGATATTTTTAGAGAATTGGACAAAAATATAAAAATAATTTAAATGAATTGTATATTATTGTTTATATTTATTTATTTTCTTATTATGTTGTGATAATTAATATAAGTTACAGTAAAACTTAAAAGAATTTGAAAAATATTTATGTAAATTCAATT
>WAJX01000111.1 GCA_015523665.1 Ferroglobus sp. | reverse complement strand
GTTCTGAAAACAAAACCGTATGGTTTTGTAGTTGTGTCTGATAACACAAAGATAAATCTATGATTCTATATATTTATATTGTTTATATATTATTATATTTTAATTTTTAATTCCAAGAATTGATCAATCGATAGACTTAAAGTTTCTCGAATTCATAGCTAAATGTTACTTTAAACCTGGGTAGTTCTTCATCTCTGTAAAATATTATTGCATGCAATTTTGATTTTATAATTTTTAAATTATTTAAAAAATAATTTAATTTAAAAGATATAAACAAAGAAGATCATAAAATTTAAATATTCTAAAATTAGAATATTAAAATATATGGATAAAGTGTTATACCAGATCCATGCGGAGATGTGTAAAGTTTTTACGAATCCTAAAAGATTGGAGATCATAGATCTCTTACGAAATGGAGAGAAAACTGTGAATGAACTTGCAAAAATCATGAATTTGTCTCAATCAAATGTTTCTCAACATTTAGCAGTGTTAAGGGAAAAAGGAGTTGTAGAAACGAAGAGATTTGGAAACAGCGTTCTTTATAGAATTGCCGATGAAAGAATTCTCAGAGCTTGTGACTTGATGAGAGAATTTTTGCTAGATCGAATTGGTAGATTAGAAAGACTTGTGAGAGAGGTGAAAACGTGAGAATAAGTTTAGTGATCAATACGAACAATCCTGAAAAAGTTTGGAATGCTTTTAGATTAGCTGTAGCTTTAATTTTAGCTAAACATGAAGTTAAGGTTTTTCTGTTAGGAGCTGGGGTAGAAGTGGAGAATATCAGAGGAGATAAGTTTGACGTTAGAGCTGAAATGGAGAGATTTTTGAATCTCGGTGGGGATGTTATGGCATGTGGCACATGCCTGAAGATCAGACATCAAGACTCCACTGTTTGTCCAGTATCGACGATTAACGATCTTGTAAATCTAATAGAAACTTCAGATAAGGTTTTATTTATAGGATAATGGAGAGGATGAATAGATAGAATGTTAGAAAAAGGAACTAAACTTTGTGAATCGTTTGTTGATTAGATATTATCATTCGTATTTACTTATCACCAGTCAGAGATGCGATCAATTATCCTATAAATATGTTGAATAAAAGGTTTTCAGCTCAAAGTTTTTTAAAAATCAGAAAATATATATCACATATTACATCTGTTAAATTTAAACAAAAATTATCTCTTTTTATTATGATACTAAGAAAATGATAAACTGATCTCTGATCTTCAAGAGCAGAGACAGATGAGCAACTAGCTGTTTATTATGCAAATATCATAATCTAGTATTGTATAGATTAATTTTGCACTCTCTAAATTATGCTAGAAAATGATATTAAAGATGAAGAGAATCTTAGAATATGTTTGCACATGGATATATTACATTACCTGATTATGTGGCTATTGGTATCCTTCTAGGAAATGTAGCATTTTTGATTTCATTAATAACTTATGCTATCTCAATGATAAGGGATACTAGAAATACTGGTGAAGAGGAAAGGTTTATAAAAAGATTTAAGAGAGAAGAGAAGCCAAAGTTCATTGTTTTGGGATCTAATATTTGACATCATTGTTTTCAAATAAATTTAATTTTTTAATTATTTTTATTTTTAATTATTATTATTAATGAACACAAAAATGAATATATACACCTTTACAAAATCTAAAATTTATGTGTTGCGAAATATGCCATCTCTTTCCATGCTCGGATTACGTTGGCGGGTTCACATTGTGTTGTGATGAATGTAAAGAATATGAGTCATGTAGGGGTGAAAAAGCCAAGCGGTGGTTTTATTGACAATTCTGTTTTAGTCGTTGTCCTTCTTACAACTTTACTCAATTTTGCTAAAATTTTTTAGTAGATGTGTGGATCTTCTTTATTATCTTGATATCGTTCAGAGGAAGAAATTTGAAGGATAAATCCTATAATTGGGACTTCTCAACTAAAAGCTTCTTCTTGGGTATGGAGATGATGAGTCTGATAGATCACAAAGCTCCACTCCCTTATTATTTCCATGGCTATTCAACAAACGTCTATGAAAGCAAAATTTACCCTTTAGTTAATGTTAAGAGAAGAAGGTTGATAAGGTCTGAAAGCTCAATCATCATGGATAGAGGCTTCTTACACCCTACAAGAACTACTTAATCTGGATAAAGATATGATGTCGTGCCTCTGACAATTCTGAGGGAAAAGTTCAAGTTGGAGAAGTTTAAGGTTATTGAGCTATCCTCTAAACTGTCTTCTGCTCTAAAAACGTTAAGAAAGAGAGGAAGAGGTATAGAAAGATCGTAAAGAGGTAGTTTGAGGGTTTGAAGAAGAATATGAAGACTTTGAGAAGCATGGTGGGAGATGTAATAATACTGAGAGAAAAGGTATACAATATGGAAGATTTGTACTCTATTCTTTCGAACTTGTTAAAAATACGCTTTCTTACTGTCTTGTTAACGGAGATGACATTTGAGTTTGGTTTCAGGAAAAAGAAGGTAATTTAGAAATTACTGGAGTGGTAAGATGAAGAAAATCATAGGAAGAATTATTTATTTGGAAGAATTAAAATTTTTTAATGATGGAAAAGATAAGAAGTACTTACAAGAAATTTGACGGAGAAGTAAAGGAATTCGAAAAGTTTGAGGGAGAGGTGGATATAGGTTATAAAATCGAGTTCGAGAAGAAGGTAAAAGATGTCGATGTACATTTCTTCGCCTTTGTTTCTGGAGATTTTAATCCAGTGCACTTTAATGAGGAATTAGCTTCAAAAACAAAGTTTAAAGGAAGAGTTGTCCACGGAATGTTAACAACAAGTCTCGTTTCAGCGGCTGTAGCAAGAATGCCAGGGATAGTTGTCCTCCTTGAAGCTTGTTTCAGATACACAAAACCGGTTAGAATTGGGGACACAGTTAAAGTTATAGGAGAAGTTGTCGAAAAGGAAAAGAATAGGTACAAACTTGATGTAAAATGTTTTGTTGGTGAAAACGTGGTTGCAAAGGGTTATAC
>WAJX01000110.1 GCA_015523665.1 Ferroglobus sp. | reverse complement strand
CTGTACCATCCTTCAATGATGTATTTTGGATAAATCGGAAGTCTTTCTTTGAGTTTTACATCTCTAAGCTTTTTTTCAATTTCCGACAACTTTGGCCAAGGATGTTCCGGATTTATATAGTCTGGGGTAATTTCAGATATACCACCTAAATCGTTTGCTCCAGCTTTGATTAAAGTGTAAAGATCACTAACAAGGTTTGGTGGGACTTGTATTGCGACATCTTTCGGTATAATCCTTCTGGCAATTTTTACAACTTCTATCAACTCTTTTTCAGTGGGGGGCTCAAAGTTTTCCATCTTAGTCCCTTTTTTTGGTGAGAAATTTTGCACTATAACTTCTTGAATATGTCCATAATTTTTTGAAAGTTCTGAGATAACTTCAAGGGAATATTCCCTATCATATTTACTTTCACCGATCCCTATAAGTATGCCAGTTGTAAATGGTATTTTAAGCTTTCCAGCATTTTTGATGTGTCTTATCCTCACTTCTGGCTTCTTTCCTGGGCTTTCAGAATGGCATTCAAGTTCTACTGCTTGCTCAAGCATTAGCCCCATACTTGCGTTCACATCTCTTAGTCTTTTTAATTGAGAATAGGAGAGTACACCCGCATTTGTGTGAGGGAGTAGACCAACTTTAATTGATAGGATACATATATCGTAAACGTAATCTATAAAGTTATTATATCCAATCTCATCAAGTTTACCCTTAACTTTTTCATTAACTTCAGGCATCTCACCAAAAGTTAATAGAGCTTCGCTAGCTTTTGAAGCTCTCTTTAGAAAACTCATTACTTCTTCAGGCATCATTATATTTCCATCATCACTCCTAAATCCACAATAATAACATCTATTCCTACAAACTCTTGTAAGTGGTATGAAAACGTTTTGGGAATATGTCACAATCACAAAGAAAAGAGAGCTGAGATGAGTTTAAAATTTTTGATTGGTATAATCAAACACCTCAAGAGTTATTATAGATCTAAATGATTTTTCCATCTTCTTAAGAGCTTCAAGCCTGTAATCATCTAAAATCACATCTTTTATGGGTTTAGCGGGAACATCAAGCTGTATTTCTCTGGTTCTACCGTATCTACCCTTGGATATTATTATTGAATTTATAATCCCTAACATATCAAGCTCAGACAGTAAATCGCTAACTCTCCTCTGTGTGAGTATATCTAGGCTTAACCTTTTGCATAGTGATCTATATACTGCATATACTTCACCAGTTGTGGACTTTCTCTTTCCATTTTCGTGGAGGAGTATTATACTATACAAAACAAGCTTAGTTTGAGTTGGCAACGTTCTAACAGCCTCAATAACATGGTCAGCTTCAATTTTTCTCACAGCTGCTTTTACGTGTTCTCTTGTTATTTTATCTGAGTTTTCCATTTCTGCAATCTCTCCACTAACTCTGAGTAAATCTAAAGCTTTTCTGGCATCTCCATGTTCTTGAGCTGCGAGAGCTGCACAATAGGGAATAACATCTTCATCAAGAACACCTTCATAAAACGCTAATTCAGCTCTTTGAATGAGGATGTCTTGAAGTTGTTCGGCATTGTATGGTGGGAAAACTATCTCTTCCTCACTTAAAGAACTTATAACTCTTGGATCAAGGAAATTCTTGAATTTTAGGTCATTAGATATACCGATTATACTAACTCTGGCATTTTTTAATTCTGAATTTATTCTTGAGAGGTTATATAATACTTCATCACCCTTTCTCACTAATTTATCGATCTCATCTAGAACTATTATTATCGTTTGATCTTTCTCATCTATAGCATTCTTAACCTCTTCATAAACTTGGTCAGTAGGCCAACCAGTCATCGGAACATTTCTTCCAAGGGCCTTTGCAAGTGTTGCAAGAACTCTATATTGTGTATCTATTATCTCACAGTTGAGATAGTGAACATAACAATTTACTTTCAAGTTTCTCCCAGCTTCTTCAAGCTGTTTTCCAACATATTTTACCGTTGCAGTTTTTCCAGTTCCAGTTTTCCCATAAACGAGTATATTAGATGGAGTCTCTCCATTTAAAGCTGGAAGAAGAAAGGATGCAAGAGTTTCGATCTGTTTTCTTCTGTGTGGAAGGTTTTCTGGTGTGTATGAATGTCTCAGGACATCTCTATTTTTGAAAATCCTATTTTTTCTCATCATCCTTTCAAAAATATTGGAGTCCATGGACATTTCTATCACCTTTAGGTAACTATTATTTTTTTAGCTCATCTTTTATGAGTTTTACTGTTATACAAAAATAGTTAGATGGTGGTGTAATAAATATTAATTAATTATAAATTTTTTAAATTAAAGTATGGGTTAAATTTTGATCGTAATTACATTTTTAACATTGTTAGATTGCTAAATGATAATTATAATATCTATATATATACTTAGTTAGTATAAATAAAATGAGAATAAAAGAGATTAATAACTTAAGCAATCTTTATAAACTGATAAGGGGATTAAAAACAATTAATACAATATAGAGAATATCGTGAGGAGATAAACTGATGTCATGTAACAGTGTATCGTGATATTGATATATGCTTGATTTATAATGGGCCCGTGGCTCAGCATGGATAGAGCGACGGCCTTCTAAGCCGTAGGTCGCGGGTTCAAATCCCGCCGGGTCCGTTTTTATTTTTAGATTATTGAGATTTAAATTTTGACCGATTTTATTTAATTTTTAACTATTATATCGTGGAAACTATATTATTAAAAATAAAAATAAATAATAATTATCAATATAATTTATCTATGATTATTAATAGATGGCTCAGTTTTTGGGCTTTTAGATGTGTAATGATGCGAATTCAAGAATGTCCATAACTCTGATCTCATAACCTTTCTTTTCCATGATAAAATTTAATCTCTCATTTACAGCAGGACAGCTGGTTAAGAGAACGTCAAAATCTACTCCTCTTAACATATCAAAAAATTGTTCAGCCATTTTTTCACTCAAATCTGGGTTTGCTCTTCTTATTCCTCCACCACTTCCTGGACATCTTGAGAGCTTTTTAGATTCTGGTAATTCCACTAATTCAACACCTCTAATCGATCTTAATATCTCTCTGGGTTCTTCGATAATGTTATTTCCGTATTCCCATCCTCTTGATAGATAACAGGGATCATGATAAACAACTTTCCCATAAAAAGGTTTTTTAAATTTTATTTTACCATCTTTAACTAAATCTGCGATAATTTTAAGTATGTGCACAACTTCAAAAGGTAAGCGATCTCCATTGAAACTTTTCCATACTTTTTTCATTATAGCATAACAGCAAGGACAATAAGGTGCAACTTTTTTAACACCAATTCTTTCAAAGATTTGTATATTATGCTCTATTTCCTTTTTTAAAACATCGCTTCTGTCTCCGAGTATGTATAATGGGAAACCGCAACACCATTCATCATCACATAAAACAAATTTTATTCCAGATTTTTTTAAAACTTTTACCGCTCCGATAGCCATCGGTTTAACTCTATAAGCTAATTCACATCCTATAAAAAGTGCTATCTCAGCTTTTTCCATGAAAATATCTTTATCAATCCATTTATTTCTATCTTCCATTGGTAAACCGAATGGATTGTGTAACTTCTCAATAGTCTCTCGAAGTTCAATAATTTTTTCAACAGGCCCATAGCCCTTCTCTAACAATCTTGCTCTTACAGCTGGCCAAAGCTCATGACATCTTATACCTACTGGACATACTTCATAACATCTCCCACATGTTGTACAATTAAATATTGCCTCTGCAAATTCCTCATTTTCAACATCTTTACCTTCTAAAATCCTCCTAAGCTTTATGATTTTTTCAGCTGGAGAGATTTTATTGTCTTGATATGCATCAACAGCCGGACACCAGTTAGCACATTCACCACATCTCGTGCATGCATAGAGTTCTATGATCTGCAATTTTGTAAGATTTGTAAGGTTATTCATCCTCCTTTTCCCCCTCCTCTCTTCTTTTAGCAGCATATAATGTGATTTGAGATGCAAAAAGGTGTGAGAAATAGGAGTATGGGAAATAAGCTAATAAGATTATAAAGGATGAAACATGAATTATCCAAAATAATTTATGTAGACTTAAAAGAAAAGTTTTGTCAAGAGAATGTAACTTTAGATAGAAAGATATAGAAGATCCTATAAATTCTGTATCGTATATTTTTATCATCGAAACTCTTATGCCCTCTATTAAGAAACCTGAAATTACCAAGAGTAGTATTATGAGATTCATCCCTATTACTTCTGGATTTTTAGGTATTCTCTCTCCATTTGTGAATCTTCTTATTAGATGGAATAAGACGGAGATTATGAGAGCAATGCCAAGAATTTCAAACAATCCGCTTATAAATACAAATGTGTAAGCAAAACTTGGAATGATTTGGGAGATGTAAGTTGTGAAATGAGTAAAATAATCTAAAAAGTTAATTAAGACGCCTATAATTAAAATTACTGATGATAAAATCGTTATAATCAAAAAAAATCTTCTCGTATTACTTACTCTTGAAAGTCTTTTAGCTAACAGACAATCAGGGGAAAAAAACATTTTAAAACTGAGTTTTATTAAATCAAACGACTTTAAATTGTATATTTCTTCATCAGGATCATCTATTCCTTTTTCCCAAATTAAAAGTGTTTTTCTAACCCCTTTTATTGATATAAGCAAGGAGACTATTATAGAAATGTAAAATAACCATTTTACTTCTTGTGTAACATTCCAAAAGAGCCACCACGGCTCCATTTGATCACCATTTAACAGTGTTAAAAGCCTAGATTAATAAAGCTTTCTAAAGTTAGGTGTATATTTATGTGGGAATGAAGTAGGAATGTAAAGTAAATTGAGGTATGAGGTGATGTGAATGATATACGTTGATGATAGAGAGCCAGACAGAATTGTTAAGATTTTGGGAAGTATAGGTGTTATAGCTGAAAAAAGAAGACTTGATGTGAGTGATTATCTTATAGTAAATAAGAGTTATGAGGTAGCTATAGAAAGAAAAGAAATAAATGATTTTGTGAATTCAATAGTTGATGGCAGAATATTTCGACAAGCTCATAAGCTTACAAGTAGGTACCCTTTATCGTTTATATTTATAATTGGGGATATTAAAGATATTTTAGAGATCAGAGATATAGGAGTTGAACCCCTCATAGGTGCAATCATCTCTATTACTATTAGGAATGAGCTTGGACAAATTATCCCGCTATTTTTCAGAGATGAGTATGAGATGTGTTTAGCTATGAAGTATATTGAAAGGAAGCTTATAAAAGGAGAGTTGAAGATCGTCCCAAGAATAAGCTATAGAGAAGATTACGAAATTGCAATGTTAATGGCAATTCCAGGAATTGGGGAAGAAAAGGCTAAAAGGCTGATAAAACATTTTAAGAATTTAAGGAATATAGCAAATGCATCTATTACTGAATTAATGAGAGTTAATGGTATAGGTGAGAAACAAGCCAAAAGGATTTATAACATTTTCAGGGGATATAGGTTGAGTTAGTAATTAAGGTTCAGTTTTTTCTTTTGGCAAAGCTCTATTAATCTCTTCAAGCAACTCGTCATCACTCTTTCCTTTAGGATTTATGTTAAGTGTTCTTGCAATCTCTTCAAGTTTCCTCCTTTTTTCAGCTGAATCTTTATATTTTCCTTCTAACATATCTTGTTCGAATTTTCTCAACTCAAGTTCCGCCTCTCTTTGAGCTTTTTTAAACTCTCCAGTAGCTCTACCCATACTCCTTGCAAGTTCTGGTAATTTATTTGCACCAAAAAGTAAGAAAGCAAGTATGAAGATGATTATAAGCTCATTAGGTCCTATCATATTTATCACCATCTATCACATTTCTCTCTACCTTTTCGTTTATATAATTTTCTTGGATAACTCTTTTTACTTCTTCAGAAATTTTCTCCTCAGAAAAAATATCTTTTTCTAATCTCTCTAGACTTTCTCTCTCTGGAACTTCAATTCCGTATAGTATTTCTAGTTCAATTCTTCTTTTTGCTTTTTTATACTCAGCGTAGAGCTTTCCCAACTCTCTTGCCACTTTTTGCATGTTGTCTGGGCCTAGTAGGAGAATTCCAAGGACTATGATTAAAGCTAACTCCCCCCATCCGAGCATTCATTATAGGTTTGTTTTTAAAATATTTTTAAGTTTCTCTCAAAGCTCTTATGATTACTTTATAAATGTAGTAACTAAAATGATTAATTATATAATTTATGTAACAAAGAGTAGTAGGAAGATTTTGAAAGAGCTTTGAGAGAAACTTAAAAATATTTTAAAAACAAACCTATAATGAATGCTCGGATGGGGGGAGTTAGCTCTG
>WAJX01000109.1 GCA_015523665.1 Ferroglobus sp. | reverse complement strand
ACATTAGTTGATGAAGAGATAGATTTTTTATCTGAAATCTACAAAAATCTTGACGAGATTTTGATTTTAAAGGAGCTTAGGATAGATATTGAAGAGAAAGAGAAGATATTGGTTGATGCTTTTGAAGCTATTGTATCTGAATTACCTTATGAGCCAGATGAGATTCTTAGAGCTAAATTCCTATACTACCTATATCGTGACTTTCTTGGGTTTGGGCCTATAGATCCTATAATGAACGATCGTTATGTTGAAGATATAAGTTGTGATGGTTATGGCATTCCGATATTTGTTTTTCATAAAAAATATGGGAATGTTCAAACTGAGCTTGTTTTTGATGAAGAAGAACTTGATAGGTTTGTTCAAACCTTAGTTCAGATGAGCGGGAAGCATGTTAGTCATGGGAATCCTATTTTGGATGCTACTTTACCGGATGGGAGCAGATTGCAGGTAACATATGGTAGGAGTGTAACTCCTAGAGGTAGCAGTTTTACGATAAGAAAGTTCACTGAAACTCCACTTACACCTTTAGATTTGATAGACTTTGGAACATTCAATGCTGAACAGATGGCGTATTTCTGGCTTTGCGTAGAAAATAAGCTCAACTTCATGGCTGTTGGGGAAACTGCAGCCGGAAAAACAACTACTCTAAATGCTATACTCATGTTTTTACCACCCAATGCTAAGGTTATATCTATTGAAGATACAAGGGAGATAGCTCTAAAGCATGAAAATTGGATAGCAACAGTTACTAGGCATTCAACAACTTCTGATGAGAGAGAAATAACTATGTATGATTTGTTAAAAGCTGCTTTGAGACAGAGACCAGATTACATTGTTGTAGGGGAGGTTAGAGGAGTTGAGGCTCAAACCCTCTTTCAGGCGATGTCAACTGGACATGCTGCTTATGCAACTCTTCATGCTGGAGACATTCATCAAGCCATTTATAGGCTGGAAAATGAGCCGTTGAATGTTCCTAGAAGTATGATACAGTTTTTGGATGTAGTTTCGATTCAAACTCAATGGACTGAAAGGGGAATTAGAAGGAGGAGAGTTAAAAACATATACGAGATTCTTGGAATAGATCCTAACGATAAAAATCTTCTGATAAATGAGATATACAGATGGGATGTTTATTCGGATAGTTTTTATCAAGTCAATGCCCTTAAGAAGCTTGAAAAAATAGCCGTTTTCAGGGGAGAAGACGTTGAAGAAACTTTAGAGGAGTTAAAAAGGAGAGCTAGTTTTTTGGAACATCTCAGAAAGATGGGAATAGCTGATTACAAAGTCCTCACAAATATGATTCATTCCTATTATAGGAATCCAGAAGAATCGTTTGAATTCATCGTTAAAGAGGCTGAAGAGTATGAATCAATCAAAGCTTGAAAAGCTAAATATCTATTACCCAAAGCGGTTTGTAAAGTTTTTTAGGGAGAGGTATTCAAAGGATCCTTCAAAATATGCTGAGCTTGAGAGAGATATATCCTCAGCCAGACTACCAGTTACAGTTCCAAGCTATTTGGCTATAACATACTTTTACACTCTCCTCTTAACACCCATATTCGCTTTGATCTCATATTTCATCTTTGCAAATTTGGGAGTTTTATTCAGCTTTGGAGAGAATGTTGCAGCAAGGTTAGGGGTTTCATCACCATTTGAAAAAGAGCCGTTGTATCTCGTTTTAAGAATTGTAATATCGATAATATCTTTTTTAGCACTCTTCTTCTTAGCCAGATACATATTTTTCAAGATACCATCTATAATCTCCTCACAAAGGAGAGGAAAGATAGATGCAGCTCTTTTACATGTTGCAAACATAATGCATGGAATGGCAAAAGGAGGAATGCCAATACTGGAGATTTTTAAGGTTGTTGCTGAGGAGAGACAAGTTACTGGAGAAGTGGGAAAAGAGTTTTCCATAATTCTGAGGGATATAGAGTTCTTCCATAAGGATATAATATCTGCTATGAGGAATGTTATTGATACAACTCCATCAGAGAAATTAAAGGAATTTTTAGAGGACCTCATAAGTGTTATAAAGGGAGGAGGAAGTATAGTTGAATTTCTTGAGTTTAAGACATCCCATTATGTTGAAGAGAAGGAGAGGTTTCAAGATGTGTTTATAAGCTCTTATGAGATCTTGGCTGAGATGTATGTTGCTATTTTTGTTGTAGCTCCTCTTTTCGCTTTGATAATATTTGTTGTTATGGGATTGATGAACGAAACGACAGATAGGTTAATGGAAATGATAGTGTATCTATACATTCCATTAGGTGCGATAGGTTTTCTATGGCTTTTAAATTCAATGAGAGTTGAGGAGAGAATAGCTTGGAAAGGGGAGAAAGTTAGAGGTATATCACTTAAAGTTACTATGACTGATGGGAGAGGACCAAATTTTATTGAGAGAAAAGGGATTTTATGGAAGATTCATTCAGCTTTCACAAAATTAAAAAAGATGATTAGAATTTCGACGCTTAAGAGAAAACCAGAATACACATTTATTGGTTCAATTCCTTTAGCTGTTGTATTCATTATTTTGGAGATAGGAAAGCTCTCTCTTGAGTCTTTAGTCATTTTTGGATATATAATTGCAATCCTACCATATGTTATCGCATATGAATGGAGGAGTTGGAGAATTAGGAAGATGGAAAAAGAGTTGCCAAACTTCCTCAGGAGTATGGGGAGTTTAAATGAGAGTGGATTACCGATAGTCTCTGCTATTAGGGTTTTATCCACCTCAAAACTCGGAGCTCTTGCATATGAGATTATAAATCTGAGAAAAGATATAGAATGGGGTAAGCTTGTTACTGAAGCTTTTGAGAGATTTGAAGATAGGGTAGGTAGTGGACTTGTATCGAAAGTTGTATCTATTCTGAACAAAGCTCTTGAAGCAACAGATAATGTTAAAGCTGCTATTTTTACAGCTGCGAATGATGCAGAGATGTTTTTAGATTTTAGAGAGAGAATTAGGAATGCGATGTTCGTTTATACAGCCATAATCTACATAACATTTGCAGTGTTTCTGTTTACAGTTGTGGTATTGTTAAAGAACTTCATAGGTGTTTTTTCGAGTATGGAGCTTAACGCACCAACAACTTATTTCCGACCACCCAACGTTGATTTTCTCACAAAAACTTTTTATCATGCGGTATTAATAAATGGATTTTTCGGAGGGATTATTGCTGGAGTAATGAGTGGAGGAGGGATTAGAGATGGATTAAAGCACAGTGTTGCCATATTGGTGGTAGCTGTGTTGGTGTTTGTTTATGCATTAGGTATTCCTTTATAAATATACAATTAACTTTTCATTTCACTTCATAATTTAAATTTGAATTTGTATAAAAATTTGGAAATAATAATAAGTCAAAAAGGATAAATAAATTAGTTATGATAAATAAAAAATAAAGATGAAAAATATGAATGAATTGTGGATGATAAGTGGATAATAATATATAAAAAATGATAATGAATAAAATAATAAAGGTAGTGATTAGGAAAATATGAAAGTAAAATAAAAAGGTAAAAGATGAAAGGTGAAGGAAATGAGAATTAATGATAAAGCGGTCTCACCTATGATTGGAGCGATTTTGATATTTGCCATAATAATCGGCTTCATCGGTATACTTCAGAATTTTTTCGTGCCTGAATG